>JBQCEF010000518.1:0-5244 GCA_051960495.1 Nocardioides sp.
GCGCACGTCGGCGAGGCCCGGGCCGCCGAGCTGTGCGCCGAGCTCCTCGAGGCGGACTCCCCCGGCGAGCACCCGGAGACGCTGGTCTTCCTCGGCGGCGCCGGCGGGCGTGCGGTGCTGGCCGGCACGGGCGACTGGAAGCGGTAGTGGTCACGGGTTTGGGCCGCGCGCGGCCTGCTCTACGTCTGGGACGACCGCGCCGCGCCGGCCGTGCTCGCCGGACTGGCCGACCGGGCCTGGCGGGTGGCCGAGATGTGCCTGAAGGTGTCGGCGCTGCGGCAGCTGCCCTGCGGCGACGACGCGGTCCGGCTCGCGCGCCACGAGCTGCCCCGGGTCCGCGCCGCCGCCCTCCGAGCGCTCGGGGCCGCCGGGGATGTCGAGCACGTCCCCGCCGTACGCGACGCGCTCGACGACGACGTACCCGAGGTCGGCGCCGCCGCCGCCCGCGCCCTCGACCGGATGGGTGCGCGGCTCGACCTGCCCGGCTGACCCCGCGGGCAGGTCGGGGCCCGCTACTGCACGAGCCGCAGGGAGCCGCTCGACCGGGGCGGCTTGCCCTCGAGGAACCGGGTCAGGTCCTCGGCCGGCATCGGCCGGGCGATCCAGTAGCCCTGGGCGCAGTCGCAGCCGAGCGAGCGCAGCGCCTCGAACGACTCGGCCAGCTCGACCCCCTCGGCGACGACGTGCTTGCCGAGCCGGTGACCGAGGTCGACGATCGTGCCGACCACGGCCTGGGCGGAGGGCTCGCCGAAGGAGGCGAGGAACGACCGGTCGATCTTGATCTCGTCGATCGGCAACCGCTGGAGGTAGGCGAGTGACGAGTAGCCGGTGCCGAGGTCGTCGACCGAGAGCCGCACGCCGATCGCGCGCAGCCGTTCGAGCGCGACGATGGCCAGCTCGGGGTCGGTCATCAGGTTGGTCTCGGTGATCTCGAGGATCAGCGACGAGGGCGGCAGGCTCACCTGCGCCAGCTCGCGGGCGACGTCGTCGACGAATCCGGGGTCGAGCAGGCTGCGCGGCGAGATGTTCACCGCGACCGAGAACTCCGGGGTGCCGGCCTGCCACCGCTCGGCCTGGGCGAGCGCCTGCCGCAGCACGAACAACGTGAGCGGCGTGATCAGCGTGCTGTGCTCGGCGAGCGGGATGAACTCGTCGGGGTGCACCCGGCCCAGCCGCGGGTGGTTCCAGCGGGCCAGCGCCTCGACGCCCACGACGGTCCGGGTGCTGACGTCGAGCTTCGGCTGGTAGGCCACCTCGAGCGTGCCCTCGGCCACCGCCAGCCGCAGGTCGCCGAGCAGGCCGAGCCGGGAGGAGTCCTGCTGGTCCAGCTCGGGGCGGTAGACCTCCAGGCCGGTCCGGGACTGCTTGGCGGCGTACATCGCCAGGTCGGCCCACCGCAGCAGCGTGCTCGCGGTCTCCCCCTGCCGGCCGGTGGCGACGCCGACGCTGGCGTCCACGGCGACGGAGAACTCCCCCAGCACCATCGGCCGGGCCAACGCCTCGCGCAGCACGGCCCCGGACCGGCTCGGGTCGGCGCCGGACCCGTCGGGCAGCAGCACCGCGAACTCGTCACCGGCGAGCCGGGCTACGACCGAGCCGGCGGGAGCCGCCTCGCAGACGCGGTCGGCCGCGACCCGGAGCAGCCGGTCGCCGACCTCGTGGCCCAGCGTGTCGTTGACCTGCTTGAACCGGTCGATGTCGAGCAGCAGCAGCGCGACCGGCCCGAGCGCCAGCCGGTCCCCGAGCATCCGCGCGAACAGCCGCCGGTTGGCGAGCCCGGTCAGCTCGTCGTGCATCGCCTCGTGCTCGCGCTCCTCGGCCTGGCGGATGATCATCTCCGCACGGACCGCGTTCTCGAGCGTGACCGCGGCGTGGTTGGCCAGCGCCCGCAGCTGGCTGACGTCGGCGGCGGTGAACGGCGCCACCTCGCTGAGCCGGTCGGCGACGACCAGGCTGCCGGCGACCTGGCCGACGCTGTGCAGCGGCACCATCAGCGCGTCGGCGACCTCCTCGTCGCGCAGGATGGCGGCCAGCTCGGGCGCCCGCGAGCCGCGCGGGACCAGCACGGCGCCGAACTCGGCGTGCGGCTCGAGCCGGTCGACCAGGCTGCCGTGGCCGTGGGTGACCACGCCGTCACGCAGCGCCCAGTCCTCGTCGGCGTCGAACGGCCGGCTCAGCCGCAGCTGCACGGTGCTGACGCCGAACGCCTCGGCGACCTCGGTGAGCACGCTGCGGGCGACGGCGTCCACCTCGACGTCGCGGCCGACCATCTCGGTGAAGCGGTTGACCTGCTCGAGGCTCTCCGACCGGGACCGCGCCCCCTCGTAGGAGCGGTAGGCGACGTACAGCACCGCGAGCACGACGAGCAGCAGCCAGGCCGTGCGCCAGTCCTCGGCGAGCAGGTAGACCGCCACCAGCGCGAAGCACGCGTTGGCGAGGTCGCCGAGCTGTCCGAGCGAGAACACCTCCTGCAAGGAGGCCGGCAGCTCCCCGCTGGCGATGACGATCGCACCGCTGACCAGGCTGGAGCTGATGACGCCGGTGCACACCACAGCCACGCCGGTGGCCAGCCAGCCCCGCGGGCTCAACGGGTCGGCGGGGCCCAGCACGAGGTGCCAGATGCCCACGGCGGCCGAGGTCTCGAGCACGAACAGGGCGAGGTTGAACGCCGCCTTGCGCAGCGCCTTCCGCTCGGCCAGGTAGGCGGCCGCACCACCGACCAGCCGGGCGGCCACCAGCAGCGCCGGAGGCACGAAGAAGAGCCCCAGCACCATGGGGATCTCCATCATCGTGAACGCGAACGCCTCCCGGCCGAGCCGGAGGTGGACGACGTACCGCTCGGCGAGGAAGAACCCGACCGTGACCGCGGCGAGCCACACCAGGCCGTCAGGACGACCGTCGGGCAGCGGTACGACGAACGACGCGTGGACCGCCAGCCCGACGAGCGCGATCGTCGAGATGTAGACCCAGAGGCCTCTGCTTCTCCCCCGAGTCATCGTGCGTCCATCCGGCTAGGACCAGTTCCCGCCGGCCCAGGTGCGGCCGGCCCAGGTTCGGCCCTGCCAGTCGCCCCCGGCCCAGGTCCGTCCCGCCCAGGTACGGCCGGCCCACGTCCTGCCGGCCCAGTCGTTGCCGGCCCAGGTCCGCCCGGCCCAGGTCCTGCCCTCCCAGCTCGGCCCGCTCCACGAGGTGCCGCACCAGCAGTCGCCGGTCCAGTCGCGGTTGTTCCACCGGCCGCCGACCCAGGAGGTCTGCTCGGTGCTCGCGGCCGCCCACTTGTCGGCCTTCCACGGCCCCATGATGTCGCGCTCGCCGGTGAGCTCGACGTCGCCGTCGGCGACGTGGGAGGTGCCGCGGGCCGCCTCGAGGGAGCCGGTGCCGGTGGAGGCCGGCAGGTCCTGGGCCGCGGCCGGCGCCGGGGCGGTGCTCGCGGCCGCGAGGTTCACCTGCCCCGCGCCCCGTCCGGCGGCGTCCGCCAGGGGCATCGGCGAGGCGGTCTCCCGCAGCAGCGCCTTGACCTGGTCCGGGGTGAGCCCGGGCCGCTGCTCGAGGAGCAGGGCGACGGCTCCGGACACCACGGCCGCCGCCTGCGAGGTTCCGCTGCCCTTGAAGAACCGGTCGCCGACCCGGGCGCCGGGGAAGAGCGTGTCGATGTAGGAGCCGGGGTCACGAAGCGAGACCACCGAGCGGCCCGGCGCGGTGACGTCGACGCGCCGGCTCGCGTCGCCGCGGCTGGAGAAGTCCGGGACGGTGTCGTCGCCGGTGAGGGCCGCGGTGCCGTTGCCGTCGGCGGCGCCGACCGCGATCACGTGGGGGTCGTAGGCCGGGTTGTTGAGGCTGCCTGCCCCGAAGCCCTCGTTGCCGCCGGAGACCACCACGACGATCCCGGCCCGCCAGGCGTTCTCGACCGCGTGGGTGAGCGGGTCGACCTGGTAGTCCTGCACGCCGTCGGTGCCGTAGGAGAGGTTGAGGACCCGGATCGGGTGCGCGGGGTCGTCGTCGCGGTGCTCGACCACCCAGTCGACGGCCGCGACGACCTGCGAGACGTCGACCGCCCCGTCGGCGGCGGCGACCTTGAGACTGGTGAGGCGCGCGTCCGGGGCGACGCCCAGGAACCGTCCGGTGTCGAGGGCGCTCCCGCCGTCGTTGCCGGCGATGATTCCGGCCAGGTGGGTGCCGTGCCCGAACGTGTCGAGGTGGCGGACCCCGTCGTACTGGCTCTCGAAGGAGAGGTCGGCGCCGTTCACCACGTTGCCCGAGGTCAGCCCGGGGACCGGCACGACGCCGGTGTCGACGAGCGCGACGCCGACACCCTCGCCGGTCCAGCCGCGGCTCCACATCCAGTCGGCGCGGATCGCGGCGCGGACCTCGTCCATGGTGGTCGCGGACCCGTCGTACAACCACCCGGTCGGCACCGGGTCGCCGACGATCCCCTCGACCGTCCCGGTCACCGGATCGAGCAGGTCGGCGTTCGACGGTGCGGCGCCCACGACGCCGGTGAGTGCGAGCGCGGCAAGCACCGCGGGCACGCGTGTTCCCCCCGGAAGCGCGAGACGCATCCGTGTGGCTCCCTCCCAGAAGCACGACGGCTACGTCCGACCGCCCCCGGTCGCCCGTAGCCCCGACCTCCCCCACGGGCACTATGACCCAGGCCACGACGCAGCAAACCTGGGCACAGGTAAAAACCTGAACAGCGGGGCGGGGAGGGTGTGGGCGAGATCAACCTCCGCACGGGTACCCCCGCCTGGTGACCCGCTGGTAACTTCTCGTCCATGGATCTGATCCCCAAGCCGGACCAGATCGTCTCCGCAGCCGCGAACGTCGCCCACAAGATGTTGTACGGCGGCCTGGCCGATCTGCGTCCGATGCCCCGGACCCTCATCGACGACGGCGTGCTGCGCGAGGTCTACCACTACCGCCCGCGCGGCAAGGCGCACGAGCAGGGCGACCCGGTCCTGCTGGTGACCCCGCTCGCCGCCCCCGCGATCTGCTTCGACCTGCGGCGCGGCTGCTCGGTCGTCGAGCACTTCGTCGACCGGGGCCGGCCGACCTACCTCGTGGAGTACGGCGAGGTCTCGTTCGCCAACCGCAACCTCGGCATGGAGCACTGGGTCGACGAGGTCATCCCCGAGGCGATCCGGGAGGTCAGCCGGCACGCCGGCGACCGTCCCGTGCACGTGATCGGCTGGTCGCTCGGCGGCATCTTCTCGGTGCTCGCCGCAGCAGCGGACAACACGTTGCCGA
>JBQCEF010000519.1:0-6260 GCA_051960495.1 Nocardioides sp.
CGCAGCTGAACAAGCTGGTCGCGACGGTGCCGTGGATGTTCTTCGCCGGCATGGCAGGCGTCGAGCGCCGGGAGTTCTACGAGGCGCCCGCGGGCCAGGAGACGCCGCCGACGGTGTCGTTCTGACGCGGCCGGCTCCTCGGCGCTCCGGGCCGACCGGGCGGTCCGCGGGATGGCCCGTGTGGGCCTTGTAACCCCACGACGCCGTCGGCAGTGTCGTTGGATGTGGTCGGGCGGCGAGGACGGGCGGAGGACGAGGAGTCGTTCTCGTGGTTCTTCGCGGCCGAGTACCCCGCTGTCGTCCGGTCGCTGTGCCAGCTTGTCGGGCGACAAGACGCCGAGGACATCGCCCAGGAGGCGTTCGTGCGTCTGCACCAGCGCTGGGCCAAGATCAGCAGGTACGAGCGCCCCGACGCCTGGGTGCGCAGGGTCGGGATCAATCTGGCGATCACCCATGCCAGGAGGGAGCGCCGACGCGGGGAGCGGGAGACCCGGGCGGCGTGGCTGACGCCGGTGACCCGCGTGGCGCCGGAAGCAGATCCGCGGGTCGTCGCCGCGATGCGCACGCTGTCGCCGCGCGACCAGGCGTTGGTCGTGCTGTTCTACTTCGAGGACAGGCCGCTCGCGGAAGCCGCCGAGATCCTCGACATCTCCGTGGGAGCCGCGAAGGTGGCGCTGCACCGTGCCCGCAGCCGCCTGGCCCTGCTGCTGCAGGAGGAGGTGCACGATGAGCCCCGCTGACCTCGACGGCCTTCTGCGCAACGAGCTGACGCGAAACGCCGAGCCCCTCGACGACCTGGACACGCGCGCAGCCCTCGCGGTGGTGCTCGAGGGGTCCGCCCGACGAACGCGAAGGCGTCGCGCTGCATACGCTGTCGCCGCGACCGTGGTGGTGATCGCATCCGCCGTCGGCGTGGCAACGCTTCCGCGCGACGAGGCCTCGCCACGACCGGTTGCGCCGGTGGAGCCCCATGGCGGCTACGAGCGCACCGTGACGGCCGGCCAGTGGCAGGGCGACTGGTCGATCTCGCTCGACGACGGGCATGTGCTCGGCGTGGCATCCCCGCCGGACGTTCCCGCCGAAGAGGCGCCCACCGATGGCGCGTCCTACCGGGTCTCCGACCGAACGCTCACGCTCGATGCCTTCACCAACGGCGTCTGCAGCGAGCTGGCGCTCGGAACCTACACGTGGACACGCGTCGGGGAGGGGCTGCTGCTCCAACCGGTTCGCGAACCGTGCACGGCCCGGCGCGAGGTGTTCGCGGGGCTGTGGCAACCGACCTCGTAACCTTCTGAGCCCCGGGGGCGTGTGAGTGGCATGAAGGCTCTGCTCGTCACCGTCACCGCGGCCCTTGCCGCGAGCGCAGTGGCGTGTGAAGCGGACGCCTCCAGGGACACCGACCGTCGCACGCCCTACTTCGAGGCGTCCTCGTGTCCCTGGGACATCGAGGCAGCCGTGCTCGCCGAGCACAGCTGCGGCTTCGTCGTACCCCAGCGAGGCGTCCGGCTGTTCGTCGTCCGGGTGGAGCCTCCGACGCCTTCCGACCGGGCACCGGTGGTGGAGACCGGGACGGACCTGGGGACCGCTCCGGACTACGCCGGTCTCGCGCCCATCGCGCAGCGCACGGATCGTCCACTGCTGATGGTGGCCCTGCGCGGCACCGGGCACTCGTCCCCCTCCCTGCAGTGCCGCGAGGTCGACAAGCTCGCCCGCGCGGCCGCAACGCACCCGGACGCAGCGGCGGTCGACGTGACGGCGGGGGTGGCACACTGCCGCTCGCGTCTCGAGGCGGCCGGTGCGGAGCCGGCATCGGCCGACCTGACCACGACCGCGGCGGATCTGCACGCCGTGGTGCGTGCCTTGAGCATCGACAAGGCCGTCGCGAGCGCCCACGGCACCACCGGGCTGGCCGCTCTCGAATGGGCACGGCGACACCCGGCCGACCTCGAGGCGTTGATCCTCGACACCCCGTACTTCGGCGGCGAGGACCCCGATCGCCGGCTCGACGAGCTCATGGGCGCGCTCGACCGCGCCTGCCGGGCCGACCGGCGCTGTCGATCCGCCTACCCCGCACTCACCCGGCGATGGGAGCAGGCGCTCGCTCGAACCGCCGCACAACCGCTGTCCGTCGTCGTCGAGGGGGCCTCGGTCCCGATCGATGACGCAGCCCTGCGCCGCGCGGCACGCTGGCTCATGGCCGGCGGCGGCGAGCTCGGCCCGGGCCGGGTCCCCGAGCTGGTCCTCGAGGCGGACTCGAGACAGCCGGGCACGCTGCTCGAGGAGTACGCCCGGCGGCTCGTGGCTGGGCCTCCGCTGTGCGTGGGCTACCTGCCCAAGTGCGGCGGGTCCCGGCTCTCGATCGGCGCTGCGTTGGCGATGAACTGCCCCGCGGTCGCCGACGAGCCGGCCTGGCAGGAACCGTGCGAAGCGTGGGGTGCCGGTCAGGCGCCGCGATCCTCGACCACGATCACCACCCCCACGCTGGTGCTCACCGGGCGGTTCGATGCCTTCGCGCCATCCCCGGAGAAGGTGCGAGAGCAGCTGGTCGCTGTGGTCCCGGACGCGTTCTTCGTCGACGACCCTGCCGGACCGCACAACGTCCTCGGCGGCGACTGCATGCGCTCGGTGCGGACCTCCTGGCTCAACGGGGACGTGCACCAGGCACCGGCCCTGCCGTCCTGCCTCGCGAAACGGACTCCACGCTTCTCCCTGCCGTAGCGGCAGAAGACACCTCACCCCCAAGGAAAGGACCGGGCTCATGAGACGACTCTTCACCGGGGCCCTTGCGTTGTCGACGCTCGGACTCACGCTGAGCGGCGCATTCGCCGCCGGCGCGACCGACCGCGTCGCGCCGGACCCGTTCGACGGCGACCCCGCCTGGATCGCCTACCAGACCTTCCGCGACGACCACGAGGGCGTCTGGCTCGTCCACCCCGACGGCAGCGGGGACCACGAGCTCGACCTCGGCCTGCCGGTCACGGCCCAGCTGCCGGACTGGTCGCCGGACGGGACGCGGCTCGCGGTCACGACCCGCGGTGGCGAGACCGAGCCGCTCTACGAGCACGTGCTGGCCACCGGCGTCACCACGCAGCTCTTCGACTGCACCTACCCCTGCGTGGGCGACGACGAACCGGCGTACTCACCCGACGGCGCCAGCGTCGCGTTCATCCGGTACCTCGGGCCCTTCGACGAGAACGGCCCCAGCGACTGCTCGCTGTGGATCGGGGACCGGGTCACCGGACAGGTGCGACGGGTCACGGACAACGAGGGCTGCGACCGCGAGTACTTTCCGCGGTGGTCGCCCGATGGATCTCGGCTGACCTACCACCGCGAGCTCCCGCAGGCCGACGGCTCGGTGCGGACCGCCGTCTACGTGGTGAACGCCGACGGCACCGGCGAGACTCGGCTCACCGATCCCGCCATGGTCGCCGGGTCGCCGGACTGGTCACCCGACGGGCAGTGGATCGTGTTCGCGACGTACCCGCTCAATGTGTTCCAGTCTGGTGGCGACTCGCAGCTCTACCGGATGCACCCGGACGGCACCGGTCTGGCGCAGATGACCGCGTTCCGAGGCGTGCGGGCCACCCAGCCGCGCTACAAGCCGGACGGTCAGTGGATCCTCTTCACCGCGGTGCGGCCACAGCACCGGAGCATCTGGGCCATGCCTGCCGACGGCGGCGCCCCCGTCGTGATCGCGCGAGCCGAACGCATCTACACCCACCCGACGTGGCAACCCGGCGCCGAGTAGGAGGAGACGACCGATGAAGGGACGCCTCCGCCCGCTCGTCGTGGCGCTCGTCACGGCGCTCGCTGCGATGGCCGGTTGCACGTCCGGCACGGAGCCCGCCGACCCGGCCGGGGCGGCGGTGAGCGCGTCGGTGAGCGGCTCGGCGTCGACTGCCGTCGTGGCCGAGGAGGAGCGTTACCGGGGGCCAACCATCCCTGACGGCGTCTACCGCAAGAAGATCACCAAGCGCCAGGTGCGCACGCTGGGGATCGACCCGGCGGAGATCGCCAGCGGCTTCAGCGCCCGCGCCTCGGCGCTGGTGGTCTACAAGTTCGCGCACCCCGCCTGGACACAGTTCGAGGGACCCGCCGAGGCGCAGCTGTCGTCGGGCTCCCGCGGCACCCTGCGCTACGAGAACGGGCGACGACTGGTCCTGTCCGAGGACTGCTGCGGCGACTCGGTGCTCACCTGGCGCTGGGACGGGACCCGGCTGACGCTGAAGCTGCGATCAGGCGAGAACGGCATCCTCCCGATGGACCACCTGATGCGCGACGGCGTCTACACCAAGGTGGGCTGAGACCGGGCCGTCCACAGGCACGGCCACGTCGGGTCGGCAGCGTCCGCGCCGGGGGCTAGGGTTCTTCGGTGCCCGACTCCACGCCCACCGTCACCGAGGTCCTGGCCGTCGCGGTGAAGGCGCTCGGCGGCCAAGAGCGCCCCGGTCAGATCCAGATGGCCGAGGCGGTCGCGCGGGCGATGAGCACCGGTGAGCACCTGCTGGTCCAGGCCGGCACGGGGACCGGCAAGTCGCTGGGCTACCTCGTGCCCGCCCTGCTGCACGACAACCGCGTCGTGGTCGCCACGGCGACGCTCGCGTTGCAGCACCAGCTCGTCGAGCGCGACATCCCGGCGCTGGTCGACGCGGTGTCGCCGGTGCTGCACAAGGCCCCGTCGTACGCCGTGCTCAAGGGCCGCTCCAACTACGCCTGCCTCCACCGCGTTCGCGAGGGCGTGCCCGACGACCAGGGCACGCTCGTCGACATCCCCGAGGGGTCGATGGGCTCGGAGGTGCTCAAGCTGCGGGCGTGGGCCGAGGAGCAGGTCGAGTCCGGGGGACCGGGCGACCGGGACTCCGCGCCGAAGCACACCGACCGGCTCTGGCGGCAGGTCTCGGTGAACCACCGCGAGTGCCTCGGCGCCAGCCGCTGCCGGTTCGCCAGCGAGTGCTTCGCCGAGGTCGCCAAGGAGAAGGCCGCCAAGTCGCAGGTCGTCATCACCAACCACTCCCTGCTCGCGATCGACGCGATCGAGGGCGTGCCGATGATCCCGGAGTACGACGTGGTGGTGATCGACGAGGCGCACGAGCTGTCCGCCCGGGTCACCCAGGCCGCGACCGACGAGCTGTCCGTGCCGGAGATCGAGCGCGCCGCGCGGCGGTCCGCCAAGCACGTCGCAGGGTCGGCCGGGGGAGGCAGCGAGGCCGACGACCTGTCCGACGCCGCGGAGGCCCTGCGCAACGCGATGGAGGACTGCTCGCCGGGCCGGATCGACACGCTGCCGACCGACCTGTCGGATGCGCTGGCACTCGTCCGAGACGCCGCCCGCGCGCTGCTGTCGGCGTTCCCCAAGGAGTCGCCGACCGAGGGCGGGGAGGCCGACCCGGGCCGCACCCAGGCGCGCGGCTGGGTCCAGGAGCTGTTCAAGACCTGCGAGCGGATGGCGGCGCACTCCGAGTCCGACGTGCTGTGGCTCGCCGAACGCGACCGCGCCCGCGGCGGCAACCAGCTGTGCATCGCGCCGCTGCAGGTGTGGGGGCCGCTGCGCGACAAGCTGCTCACCGACAAGACGGTGGTGTTCACCAGCGCCACGCTGATGCTCGGCGGCGACTTCAACTCCGTGGCGACGAGCATCGGGCTGAAGCCGGCCGAGCGGGTCGACCACAGCCTCGAGCCCGACGCGGTCGAGGCCGAGCAGGCGACCACCGAGCAGGCCGCCGGCGAGCGGACCGAGGACGTGCTGCCGTGGCGCGGGATCGACGTCGGGTCACCGTTCGACTACGCCAAGCAGGGCATCCTGTACGTCGCCAAGCACCTGCCCCAGCCGGGCCGCGACGGCCTCGGGGACAAGCAGGTGGACGAGATCGTCGACCTCGTGGACGCCGCGAACGGCCGCACCCTGGGGCTGTTCTCCTCCCGCCGGGCGGCGGAGGCCGCGGCCGAGGCGGTCCGCGGCCGGCTGCCCCACCTGACGATCCTGGCCCAGGGCGAGGCCCAGCTGCCCGAGCTCGCGCGGCTGTTCGTCGAGGACCCGCACGCCTGCCTGTTCGGCACGCTGTCGTTGTGGCAGGGCCTCGACGTCCCCGGCGACACCTGCCAGCTGGTGCTGATCGACCGGATCCCGTTCCCGCGGCCCGACGACCCGCTGATGTCGGCCCGGCAGCGCGCCGCGGACAAGGCCGGCCGCAGCGGGTTCATGGCGGTCTCGGCCACGCATGCCGCGTTGCTGCTGGCCCAGGGCGCGGGCCGGTTGATCC
>JBQCEF010000520.1:0-3933 GCA_051960495.1 Nocardioides sp.
CAAGACACTCGAGAGGTGCTCCTCGTGCGGAGCTGGAGCGCCCAGCGCACGCCGCGCAGGTCTGCGGCTCCCTCAGGCATGCGTACCGTGCGCAGCGAGCGCACGCCGGTCATTGAGCAGCGAGCGCAGCGAGCGACTCGAAACCCCGCCACCGCGGCAGCTCACATCTCCCGCATCCCCCAGGGCGAGCCGTAGTCGGTGAGCAGGTCGAGGAACGGCTGTGCGTCGAGCGCCTCCGGCCCCAGCACTCCCGTGCCCGACCAGGTCCCCGCAGCGAGCAGCTCCAGCGCGACCACCGGGTTCACCGCGGTCTGCCAGACCACGCACTGGTGCCCGTACTCCCGCATCGACCACTCGTTGTCGACCACGTGGTAGAGGTACGTCGAGCGCGGCTGCCCGTCCTTGCCGGTGCCGGTCACCCACACCCCGGCGCACGTCTTGCCACGCATCCGGTCGCCCAGGGTCGCCGGGTCGGGCAGGCACGCCGCCACGACATCGCGCGGGGACACCTCGACGCCGCCGACCCGCACCTTGTCGGTCCGGTCCAGGCCCAGCATGTGCAGCGTCTTGAGCACCTCGATGAACTCGTTCCCGAGGCCGTACTTGAAGGTCACCCGCTTCGCGTCGACCCATCGCGGCATGAGGAGGACCTCCTCGTGCTCCACGTTGACGCACTCGACCGGCCCGATGCCCTCGGGGAAGTCGAACACCTCGGGCTCGCTGAACGGCTCGGTGGTGAACCACTCCCGGCCCTTCTCCCAGACCACCGGAGGGTTCAGACACTCCTCGATCGTGGTCCAGATGGAGAACGACGGCGCGAAGTCGTAGCCCTCGACCGTCAGGTTCGCGCCATCGCGCACCCCGAGCTCGTCGATCTCGGAGAACAGGTGGTCGGCGGCGTAGCGCGCGAACACGTCGGAGAGCCCGGGCTCCACGCCGATGCCGCACAGGGCGAGCCGGCCGGCGGCCTCCCACTCCCCTGCCTTCGCGAACTGCTCGTCGCCGAGCTTCACCCCGACCTGGGAGTACGGCGACTCCGGGTGCGGCCGCGACAGGCTCATCGCCATGTCGAGGTAGTCCGCCCCGGCCGCGAACGACCCGTCGAAGATCGGCATCACGAAGCGCGGGTCGACCGCGTTCATCACGTGGGTGCACCGGTGCTCGCGCGCCAGGCGTGCGACCGACTCGGCCGACGACGCGTCGACGCGGGCCGCGATGAAGCGGTCGTCGACGCCCGCAGCGCGCTCGGCGCGCGCCAGGTCGTAGTCGGCCACCACGATCGTCTCGAAGAAGTCGCGGCGCGCGGCGATCGCGGCGAAGGCGGCCCCGACGCCGCCGGCACCGATGAGCAGGATCCTCATGTCAGCTTCCTGCCTCCGGTCGCGAGATTTCGAGGCTCGTCGCTAGCGCTCCTCGCACCTCAATCAACACCGATGTAGGACATCACGTGCTTGATGCGCGTGTAGTCCTCGAGGCTGTAGGACGACAGGTCCTTGCCGTGCCCGGAGTACTTGAACCCGCCGTGCGGCATCTCCGACACGAACGGGATGTGCGTGTTGATCCACACCACACCGAAGTCGAGCCCGCGTGCCATCCGCAGGGCGCGGGCGTGGTCCTTGGTCCACACCGAGGAGGACAGGCCGTACTTCACGCCGTTGGCCCAGCGCAGCGCCTCGTCCTCGTCGGTGAACCGCTGGACGGTGATGACCGGTCCGAAGATCTCCTCCTGGATGGCCTCGTCGTCCTGCTTGAGCCCGGACACGACCGTCGGCTCGTAGAAGTAGCCGCGGTCGCCCTGCCGCGCGCCGCCGATCTCGACGTGCGCGTGGCCGGGGAGCCGCTCGACCATGCCGCTGACCCGGGCGAGCTGGTTCTCGTTGTTGAGCGCGCCGTACAGGATGTCCGGGTCGTCGGGCATGCCGGTCTTGGTGTTGCGGGCCTGCTCGGTGATCGCCGCCACGAAGTCGTCGTGCACGCCCGGGCCGGCGAGGACGCGGGTCGCCGCGGTGCAGTCCTGACCGCCGTTGAAGTAGCCGGCCATGGCGATCGCCTCGGCCGCGGCCTCGATGTCGGCGTCGTCGAAGATCACCACCGGAGCCTTGCCGCCGAGCTCGAGGTGGGTGCGCTTGAGCTTGGTGCCGGCCGACTGGGCCACCTCGCTTCCGGCGCGGACCGATCCGGTGATCGCGACCATCTCGGGGATCGGGTGGTCGACGATCGCGCGGCCGGTGTCCCGGTCGCCGGTCACCACGTTGAAGACGCCCGGGGGCAGGAACTCCTGCGCCATCTCGGCGAACAGCGTGGTCGACGCGGGGGTGGTGTCCGACGGCTTCAGGACGACGCAGTTCCCGGCGGCCAGCGCGGGCGCGATCTTCCAGATCATCATCATCAGCGGGTAGTTCCACGGCGTGACCTGTCCGATGACGCCGATCGGCTCGCGCCGGATCATCGAGGTGTAGCCGCGCATGTACTCCCCGGACGAGCGGCCCTCGAGCACACGGGCGGCACCCGCGAAGAACCGCAGCTCGTCGACGGACGGCGGGAGCTCCTCCTCGGCGGTGAGCTGGATCGGTTTGCCGGTGTTCTCGCACTCCACCGCGACGAACTCGTCGGCCCGCGCCTCCAGCGCGTCGGCGATCTTGAGCAGCGCCACCTGACGTTCCCCCGGCGTGCTGTCGCGCCACGAGGAGAACGCCTTCTCGGCCGCCTTCATCGCCCGGTCCACGTCCTCCGCGCCCGAGGCCGGCGCCTGGGCATACACCTCGCCGGTCGCCGGGTTGATGACGTCGTACGTCTCTCCCGACGCCGACGCGACCTTCTCGCCGCCGATGATGTTGTGGAACTGCTTCGTCACTGCTGATCGCCCCTGACTGCTGCTCGCGGACCGGTCGGAACTGTGCGGCTGAGCCTAGCGAGTCAGCGACGGAATCGGTATAGGCGACGCCCGACGACGATGGGTTACTTCGCTCGAGACCGCCGTTCACGACGGATTCACTTGCAAGGCGCGACACGCAGGGGCAAGATGGACCGGACTGCAGACCCGGTGCGAGAGGCGGAGACATGTCCCACGGCGCAATGGACGACGAGGTGTACGGCGACCTCCAGCGGTCCGCGCGGGACCACCTGTGGATGCACTTCACCCGGATGTCGAGCTACGACCACGCCGACGTCCCGGTGATCGTGCGCGGTGAGGGCCCCTACATCTACGACGCGAAGGGCAAGAAGTACCTCGACGCGCTCGCCGGCCTGTTCGTCAGCCAGCTCGGTCACGGGCGAACCGACCTCGCCGAGGCGGCCGCCAAGCAGGCCGCCGAGCTCGCGTTCTTCCCGCTCTGGTCCTACGCGCACCCGAAGGCGATCGAGCTCGCCGAGCGGGTGGCCGGCTACGCCCCCGGCGACCTCAACCGGGTCTTCTTCACCACCGGCGGTGGCGAGGCGGTCGAGACGGCGTGGAAGCTGGCCAAGAACTACTTCAAGCTCACCGGCAGGCCGATGAAGCACAAGGTGATCAGCCGCGCGATCGCCTACCACGGCACGACCCAGGGCGCGTTGTCGATCACCGGGCTGCCCGCGCTGAAGAACGTGTTCGAGCCGCTGGTGCCCTCGACCTTCCGGGTGCCGAACACCAACTTCTACCGGGCCCCCGAGCACGGCGACGACCCCGAGGCGTTCGGCCGGTGGGCCGCCGACCAGATCGCGGTCGCCATCGAGAACGAGGGCCCCGAGACCGTGGCGGCGGTGTTCCTCGAGCCGGTCCAGAACGCCGGTGGCTGCTTCCCGCCGCCGCCCGGCTACTTCCAGCGCGTGCGCGAGATCTGCGACGAGTACGACGTGCTGCTGGTCAGCGACGAGGTCATCTGCGCGTTCGGGCGGCTCGGCCACATGTTCGGGGCCGAACGCTACGACTACCAGCCGGACATGATCACCTTCGCC
>JBQCEF010000521.1:0-7713 GCA_051960495.1 Nocardioides sp.
GGGGTTCCCGCTGCGGGGCCCCCCCCGGGGGCCCGGGGTCCCCCCCGCCGGGCCCCACCCCCCCCCCCCCCCCCCCCCCCCACGGCTCGCCGACCCGGCGTTCCGGAACGTGGTCGCCGAGGCCGTGGTGGTCGCGGTGCAACGGATGTACCTCAGCCCGGAGACCGACACCCGCACCGGGCTGCTGCGACTCGACGAGCTACGCGCCGCGATCCGCTGAGACCGCTCAGCCGGGTCCGCGCATCGAGCCGCGTGGTGCCCGTGCGTGCGGGGCCGGCGCCGGCGCCGGCCGGGTCGGCCGCACGACGCCGAGCAACCGCTCCAGCGCGTGCTCGACCTCGCTGCGCCAGGTGACCGCCGACTTCAGCTCCAGCCGCATCCGGGGGTAGCGCGGATGGGCACGCTGGGTCTTGAACCCGACCCGGAGCAGGTAGTCGGCCGGCAGGACGCACGAGCCGTCCCCCACCGGGTGCGGGGAGTGCTGGCCGCGCCGGGGGGCGCGGGTGTCGCCGAACGCCTCGACCGCGCGGATCCCGCCGCGCTTGACCAGGTCCTTCACCACGCCCTGCATGAGCATCCGGCCGATGCCCCCACCGGAGTGCTCGGGCGCCACGTAGGCGGTGGCGAGCAGCACCGCGTCCTCGCTGACCGGCGCGGTGGGCATCGCCTCGGCGCCGGGGAAGTACGTCGGCGGCGCGAAGACCGCGAAGCCGACGGCGGTGCCGTCGACGTAGGCGACCCGCCCGCAGGAGCCCCAGTCGAGGAGCACCTGGGAGAGCCAGACCTCCTTCTCCCCCGCCGCGTCACCGGAGTCGACGGCCCGCGCACGGCGGACCGGGTCGAGCTCCCAGAACACGCAGGACCGGACCTCCTCGGGCAGGTCCGCGAGGGTGTCGAGGGTCAGCCGGGCGAGCTTGCGGCCGGTCGGTCCCATGTCGTGACCCCGTTCGATGCCGATCGCGGTGGATGCTTCATCCTAGAGGCTCACCTACAGGAGACGGCGATGACTGGCGAGATGCGTCCGCAGAGCAGCACCCGGCTCGACAGCTATGTCGACCGGTATGCCGCCCGGACCAACGGCATGACCGCCTCGGAGATCCGCGCGCTCTTCTCGGTCGCCAGCCGGCCCGAGGTGGTCTCGCTCGCCGGGGGCATGCCCAACATCTCCGGGCTGCCGCTCGACGTCGTCGGCCAGGCCATCGGCGACCTGGTCGCACAGCACGGCACCACCGCGATGCAGTACGGCTCCGGCCAGGGCGACCCGGTGCTGCGCGAGCAGATCTGCGGGGTGATGCGCCTCGAGGGGATCGAGGCTCACCCCGACGACGTCGTCGTCACCGTCGGCTCCCAGCAGGCGGTCGACCTTGTCACCCGGATCTTCTGCGACCCCGGCGACGTGGTGATCTGCGAGGCGCCCTCCTACGTCGGGGCCCTCGGCGTGTTCCGCTCCTACCAGTGCGACGTCGTGCACGTGGAGATGGACGGCGAGGGCCTGGTGCCCTCCGCGCTGCGCGACGCCATCGCCACCTGCCAGGCCGCGGGGCGGCGGATCAAGTTCCTCTACACGATCCCGAACTACCACAACCCCGCCGGCGTGACGCTCTCGCTCGAGCGCCGCCAGGAGATCCTGGAGATCTGCCGCGAAGCGGACGTGCTGGTGCTCGAGGACAACCCCTACGGGCTGCTGGGCTTCGACGACGAGCCGCTGCGCGCGCTGCGGGCCGACGAGCCGGACGGCGTGATCTACCTCGGGTCGTTCTCCAAGACCTTCGCCCCCGGGTTCCGGGTGGGCTGGGTGCTCGCGCCCCACGCCGTACGCGAGAAGCTGGTGCTCGCCCAGGAGTCCGCGACGCTGTGCCCGCCGTCGTTCTCCCAGATGGCGGTGTCGGCCTACCTGACCCACCACGACTGGCTCGGGCAGATCAAGGAGTTCCGCGAGATGTACCGCGAGCGCCGCGACGCGATGGTCGAGGCGCTCGACGACCTGATGCCGGCGGCGGCGCGGTGGAACGTGCCGCGGGGCGGGTTCTACGTGTGGCTGACCCTGCCGCCCGGCCTCGACGCGAAGGCGATGCTCCCGCGAGCGGTGACCTCGCGGGTGGCCTTCGTGCCCGGCACCGCGTTCTTCGCCGACGGGTTCGGCTCGCAGAGCATGCGGCTCTCCTACTGCTACCCCACCCCCGAGCGGATCCGGGAGGGCGTGCGCCGGCTCACCGGTGTGATCGAGGAGGAGCTCGAGCTGCGCGAGACGTTCGGCGCCACCGTGCACGGCGCCACCCGTGGCTACGAGCTGCCCAACACGGACCTGAGCTGAGGAGCGCCCATGCAATCGAGCAGCTCGACCCCCCGCCCGGACGGCTCGACGGCCGGCCTGCGGGTGCTGGTCCTGGCCGGAGGTCTCTCCCACGAGCGTGACGTCTCGTTGCGCTCGGGCCGCCGGGTCGCCGAGGCCCTGCGCGACGCGGGCGTCGAGGTCGACGAGCGCGACGCCGACGCCGGGCTGCTGCCGGCCCTGCAGAGCGCCCGACCCGACTGCGTGGTGCCGCTGCTGCACGGCGAGACGGCCGAGGACGGGGCGCTGCGCGAGGTGCTCGAGCTCGTCGGCGTCCCATACGTCGGGTCGCGCCCGGACGCGTGCCGCGCGGCGTTCGACAAGCCCGTGGCCAAGTCCGTCGCCGCCCGGGCCGGCCTGCACACCCCGCGCGCGGTGGCGCTGCCCCACGAGACGTTCCGCGAGCTCGGCGCCGTCGCGGTGATGGCGGCCCTGGTCGACTCCCTCGGGCTGCCGCTGATCGTGAAGCCGACGCGTGGCGGGTCCGCCCTCGGCTGCACGGTGGTGCGCGACGCCGGGGCGCTGCCGAGCGCGATGGTCGATGCCTTCGCCTACGGCGACACCGCGCTCGTCGAGCAGCTCGTGGTCGGTTCGGAGGTCGCCGTACCCGTGATCGACACCGGCGACGGTCCGCGCGCCCTGCCCGCGGTCTCCATCGAGCCGGACGGCGGTGTCTACGACTACACCGCGCGCTACACCGCCGGCAGCACGGAGTTCGTGGTGCCCGCCAAGCTGTCCGACGAGGTGGCCGCCGAGTGCGCCCGCGTCGCCGTGGCCGCCCACGAGGCGCTCGGGCTGCGCGACCTCTCCCGCTCGGACCTGATCGTCGACGCGGACGGCACGGTCTGGTTCCTGGAGGTCAACGTCGCCCCCGGGCTGACCGAGACCTCCACGGTGCCGCTGTCGGTGCAGGCGGACGGGCTCGACCTGGGGTCCTTGATGGCCGACCTGGTCCGGGTGGCCGCCGCCCGCGAGCCCCGCGGATGAGGCAGGATCGGGCAATGCGCGACATCACCTACCCGCCGATCATCGTGACCGCGAAGGTCGCCTTCCGGGCACTCGGCCTGCGGTTCCAGATGACCGGCACCGAGCACATCCCCCGCACCGGCGGCGCGCTGCTCGCGGTGAACCACATCTCCTACGTCGACTTCATCCTCGGTGGCTTCGCGGCGCAGCCGTCCAAGCGGCTCGTGCGCTTCATGGCCAAGCGGGAGATCTTCGACCACAAGCTGGCCGGGCCCTTGATGCGGTCGCTGCACCACATCAACGTCGACCGCGCCGACGGGATCGGCTCCTACGAGGAGGGTCTGCGCTACCTGGGCATGGGCGAGGTCGTCGGGATCTTCCCCGAGGCCACGATCTCCCGCTCGTTCGAGATCAAGGAGCTCAAGACCGGGGCGACGCGGATGGCAGCGTCGGCCGGCGTTCCGCTGATCCCGGTGATCCTCTGGGGCACGCAGCGGATGATGACCAAGGACCACCCGCGCGACTTCTCGCGCGGCAAGACCATCGCGATCTCGGTCGGCGAGCCGTTGCACCCCGCCGGCGAGGACCCCGCGGCCGACACCGCCGAGCTCCGGTCGGTGATGAGCCGGATGCTCGACGACACCATCGCGGCCTACCCGGCGCAGGAGCAGCCGCCGGGGTCGTGGTGGCTGCCCGCGCGGCACGGGGGGTCGGCGCCGACGCCCGAGGAGGCGAAGGTGCTCGACGCCGAGGAGCGCCGTCGCCGCGCCGAGAAGCGCCGGGCCCGTGCGGCCGAGCGCGCAGCGAAGCGGCGCTAGCTCGTCGCCTCCGGGAGCCGCGGCTCCACCATGGTCCCCGGCAGCACCGACTCCGGCAGCACGGCCTCACTCGGCTGCCCGTCCTCCTCGGCGTCCCCCGGGACCGGCTGCGCCAGGGCGCCGCGGAGGGCCCACAGCAGGTAGCCGGCACCCATGAGCGTGCCGAGCACCATGACGGTGAAGATCACCCGGTAGTCCAGCAGCGTCACCAGGAGCGCCCCGGTGGCGATCGAGATCGCCTGCGGGGTGGTGGTGAGGACCTCGACCGTCGTGCTCACCCGGCCCATCAGCCGGCCGGGAGTCTGCTTCTGGAGGATCGTGTTGAACGCGACGATGAGCAGCGGGATGCCCGCGCCCAGCACGGCGGTCCCCACGAGCAGCTCCCAGACCTCGCCTGCGACCACGATCACCGCCAGCCCGGCGGCCAGGACCAGCAGGCCGGCCACGAGCGCCCGGGGCTCCCCCAGCCGCCGGATGATCCGGCTCGAGAGGAGGCCGGAGGTGATCGCGCCGACCCCCTGCACGGTCAGGATCGGGCCGACGAACTCCACCGGCTTGTCGAAGGCATCCACGATCGCGTAGATCGCCGACTCGGAGAAGCCGAGGACCAGCAGGCACAGCGCCACGGCCACCGTGGGGTGCAGCAGCAGGGGCGTGCGCCGGATGTGCTGGGCGCCCTCGGCCACCTCGGCGGCCCAGTGCATCCGCACCCGCTCCGGGGGCTGTTCCTCGACCCGGATCGAGGCGATCACCAGCGCCGCCACCACGAAGCTGGCCGCGTCGGCCAGGGCGACGAGGCGCCCGGACCCGACGGCGAACATCGCCGCCCCGGCGAGGGGGCCCACCAGCCGAAGGGCCTCGCGGGTCACCGACATCGAGGCGTTGGCCTCGACCAGGGCGTCCTCGGGGAGCATCTCCTTCAGCAGGCCGTTGAGCGCGGCCGGCACGACCACGAACGAGATCCCGTAGAGGAAGGCGACCGTGTAGATGATCCACACGTCCTGCGCGTCGTGGACGAACAGCATCGGGAGCATCGCCACCGCCGAGAGCAGGTTCGCCACCACGAGGAAGGGCCGGCGCGGCATCCGGTCGACGATGGTGCCGAACAGCGGCGCGATGAGGGCCGGCAGCGTCAGCCACAGGAACGTCAGGCCGGCGGCACCGTTGGACCCCGTGAGGGTCTTCACCCACATGCTCATCACGATGAGCATCAGCGAGTCGCCCACCATGCTGGCGGTCGTCGCGGTGTAGAGGCGTCCGAATCCCCGGACGGCGAAGGCGCGGCGCATCATTGCTCCGATCGGTACGGGCGGCTCGGGACGAGCCAGCCGACGAGTGAGACCAGCCGCGAGCCCTCGGGCCGCAGGTCGCGGTCGGTGATCCGGTCCGTGTAGGACATGAACAGCTCGACCATCGCGGCCGACAGCTCGCGCGCCTCGTCGGCGGTGAGCCAGGTCTGGGACTGGTTGAGGGAGGTCGCGTCGCGCCACTCCGGTGGTTCGGCGGACACCGCCGCGCGGACCGTGCGGAGCCGCTGCACCTCGCGGTCGAGGAAGACGTCGGTGAGGGCCTGCCCGGCGGCACTCGTCTCCGGGTCCTCCGACTCCTCGGCCTCGCCCCAGCTGAGCCCCTCGGTGACCGCGCGCCACGGCCGGCTGCGCCCGGAGACGCCCGGTACCTCCTCGACGAACCCGTGCTCGGCCAGCTTGCGCAGGTGCCACGAGCAGTTCGCGGGCGTCTGGTCCAGCGCCGACCCGGCCTGGCTGGCGGTCTGCGGCCCCTCGAGGACCAACAGCTCCAGCAGCGAGATGCGCAGCGGATGGGCGAGCGCCTTGAGTGCGGCGGCGTCACTCACGCGACGGTGGCTCAACGACATGTATCGAAAGTAATCTTTCGAAAGGATCGTTGCAATAGGCGGACCGAGGTTTTACCCGCGTCGGCGCTGGCGATCTATGGGTTTGTCGGTAGATCGACACGTCGCTAGATCGATCTGTCGACAAATCGACAGGCTGCGCCCGGGCTCTCGACACCGCTCTGCCGCGGCGTCGAGAGCGACAGGGTCAGCCGTCGAGGCCGGTGGGCTGCTCGGCCGCCCGCGGATCGAGGATCGCCACGATGCGCTCGAGGTCGGGGATCGAGGCGAACTCGACGGTGATCTTTCCCTTGGTCTTCCCGAGGTCGACCTTGACCCGGGTGTCGAGCCGGTCCGAGAGGCGCGCCGCCAGGTCGGCCAGGGCCGGCGCGGTGGGACGCTTGCGGCGAGCCGCCGGCCGCGCCCCGGACCCCAGGTCGCCGACCGCGACGATCTCCTCCAGCCCTCGCACGGAGATCCCCTCGGAGATCACCCGTCCGGCCAGCCGGTCCTGGATGTCGGCGTCCTCCACCGAGAGCAGCGCCCGCGCGTGTCCGGCGGACAGCACGCCTGCGGCGACCCGGCGCTGCACCGGGGGTGAGAGCTTCAGGAGGCGCAGGGTGTTGCTGATCTGCGGCCGGCTCCGGCCGATCCGGCCGGCGAGCTCCTCGTGGGTGCACCCGAAGTCGTCGAGCAGCTGCTGGTAGGCGGCCGCCTCCTCCAGCGGGTTGAGCTGCGAGCGGTGCAGGTTCTCCAGCAGCGCGTCGCGCAGCAGGACGTCGTCGCCGGTCTCGCGGACGATGGCGGGGATGGTGTCGAGACCCGCCTCCTGCGTGGCCCGCCACCGACGCTCTCCCATGATCAGCTCGTAGCGGTCCGCACCCACCGGCCGGACCACGACCGGCTGGAGCAGCCCGATCTCCTTGACCGAGTGGACGAGCTCGGCCATGGCCTCTTCCTCGAAGACCTGGCGGGGCTGGCGCGGGTTGGGCGAGATAGTGCCGACCGGCAGCTCGGCGAAGTAGGCGCCCTCGACCGGCTGCAGCTCGGGTGCATCGCCGCTCTCGGCAGCACCGGTCCCGGAGTCCGCGCCGGCGCCGGTCTCGGCGCCGGCGGGGCCCACGGCCGGCGGGGCCGACGTGCCCGACGTGCCGTCCTCGGCCGCCAGAGCATCCTCCCCGGGGTGAGGCTCCTCGGCGCGAGGCGGCGCCGTGGGGATCAACGATCCCAGTCCGCGGCCGAGCCCGCGACGCTGTGCCGGCTTCTGGGTCATCGGGATCCTCCTCGGGCCGTGGCGCGGGTCGCCATCTCGCGGGCCGCCTCCAGGTAGCTGAGCGCCCCGGGCGAGCCGGGGTCGTAGGTCATCACGGTCTGGCCGTAGCTCGGCGCCTCGGAGATCCGCACCGAGCGGGGGATGGCGGTGCGCAGCACCTGCTCCCCGAAGTGGGCCCGGACCTCCTCGGCGACCCCGGCCGAGAGCCGGGTGCGGGCGTCGTACATCGTCAGCAGGATCGTCGACACCTCGAGACCGGGGTTGAGGTGCGCCTTGACCATCTCGACGGTCTCGATGAGCTGGCCGAGGCCCTCCAGCGCGTAGTACTCCGCCTGGATCGGGATCAGCATCTCGTCGCCGGCGACCAGCGCGTTCAGGGTCAGCAGACCGAGCGAGGGCGGGCAGTCGATGAGGACGTAATCGAACCGGTCGTCCCCCTCACCGAACACCCACGGATGGGCGAGCAGCGCGC
>JBQCEF010000522.1:0-2920 GCA_051960495.1 Nocardioides sp.
GCAGGCGCTCCGGGGAGCGGCCCCGCCGTCGGGTCAGGGCTGCCGCGGTGCCGGCGATGCCGCCGGGCTGGAACAGCACCACGAGCACGAACAGGGTGCCGAGGATGAACATCGGCTCCGAGAGCGGCACGCGCAGCACCTGCGGCAGGGACTCCACGGCGTCGGAGTGCGCCACGATCGTCAGCCGCTGGTTGAGCAGCGTGTAGATCACGCCCCCGGCGACCGCGCCCCAGCGCGAGCCGACACCGCCGAGCACCACCATGACCAGCACGGTGATGGTCAGGTCGGCCGCCACCGTGCGCGGCACGGTCCCGCTCTGGAGCAGGAGGTACGTCGTGCCCGCCACGGCGGCGAGCAGGCCCGCCACCGTGAACACCACCAGCTTGGCGGTGTAGGGCTGGAGACCGAGCGCCCGGACCCGCAGCTCGTTCTCGCGGGATGCGGCGGCGACGTGCCCCAGGCGCGACCGGTCGATCCAGAGCACCACGAGGTAGACGAGGACGACGGTGGCGAGCGCCAGCCAGTAGAGGTTGCGGGTGTTCACGACACCGACCAGCGCGTCGGGGACGCTGTCGGTGTTCAGCGACAGCCCCTCGTCGCCCCCGGTCTGCCCGCCGGGGTTGCGCCGCACCAGCACCGACCCGGCCTGGGCGAACGCGAGCGTGACCATCGCGAACGGGATCCCGCTGACCCGGAGGCTCACCGCGCCGGTCAGCAGCGCCAGCACCGCCACGCCCAGGACCGTGACGAGCAGCGCGGGCCACAGCGGCATCGAGGAGTCGCGCAGCAGCACGCCGAGGCCGTAGGCGCCCGCTCCGAAGTAGAGCGCGTGGCCGAACGAGAGCAGGCCGGCGCTGCCGAGCAGCAGGTTGTAGGAGAGCGCCAGCGCGGAGAAGACCATGCACAGCGCCAGCAGCTGCAGCGTGCCGGGGGTGTACGTCGGACCGGGCAGCACGCCAGGGACGACGATGCTCAGCAGCGGCAGCACGGCCAGCACCACGACGATCGCCGCGCCGACCAGCACCGGCACCGCGCCGCGGCCGCGACGGGGGGCCCCGGTGCCCTCCGGCACCCTGCTCGGCGCGCTCATGCCGTCCTCCCCATCAACCCGGCGGGCCGGACCAGCAGCACGACGGCCAGGGCGAGCACGACCACGAAGTCACCCGTTCCCGAGGCGTAGTAGTTGGCGAACTGCTGCAGCAGCGCCACCGCCACCGAGGCGACGGCGGCGCCGGGCAACGACCCGAGCCCGCCGATGACCGTCACGATGAAGGCGAAGATGAGCAGCGAGCCGCCCAGGCTCGGGGCCACGTAGCCGAAGTAGTGCGCGGCCAGCACGCCTCCCAGTCCGGCCGCGGCGCCGCCGATCGCGAAGACCAGGGTGAAGGCACGCCGTACGTCGATGCCGAGCGCGGTGACCATGGCACGGTTCTCCACGCCGGCACGGATGATCATCCCGTAGCGGGTCCGGCGCAGGAACAGCACCAGGGCCGCCAGGACGAT
The DNA here is from genome assembly GCA_051960495.1 of Nocardioides sp. Classification (GTDB taxonomy): domain Bacteria; phylum Actinomycetota; class Actinomycetes; order Propionibacteriales; family Nocardioidaceae; genus Nocardioides_B. Next base: position 1,504 of record JBQCEF010000522.1, read on the forward strand.
CGCGGCGAGGACGATGATCAGGAACCGGTCGTTCGGGATCCGCGCCCCCAGCAGCCTGGTCGTCCGGTCGAGCCACGCGGGCCCCTTGATGAAGTCCGGGTCGGTGCCCCAGATCCCCTCGAAGAGCGCGACGGAGGCCAGGGAGAGGCCGACGGTGACGAGGACCTGCTCGATGTGGCGCTCGTAGAGCGGCCGGATCAGCAGGAGCTCGGTCAGTGCCGCGACGACCGCCCCGACCAGCGCGCCGGCGATCAGGGACAGCGCGAAAGCCGGCCAGGTCGTGGCGTCCATCTGCCGGGCCAGCGCCCAGCCGAGGAACGCACCGATGGTCAGGAACGACCCGTGGGCGAAGTTCAGCACGTGCATCAGGCCGTAGATCAGCGACAGGCCGGAGGCGACGAGGAAGTACAGCGACCCGAGCCCGAGGCCGGTCACCAGCAGCAGGACGAACGTGCTCACAGGGCCCCCTCGCTCTCGGTGTCGGCGTGCACGCCCAGCAGCCGCTGGGTCAGGGCCTGGTCGGCGAGCAGCTCGCGGGCCTTCCCGGTGTGTACGACGCGTCCGCCGGCGAGGACGACGACGTCGTCGGCGAGCCGGCGCACCACCTCGAGGTTCTGTTCCACCAGCAGCACCGGCACGGTCCGCGCCGCCTCCTCCAGCACCTCGGCGACCTGTCCGACGATCCGGGGCGCCAGGCCCTTGGTCGGCTCGTCGACGAGCAGGATCGCGTTGTCGTTGATCAGGGCACGCGCCAGCGACAGCATCTGCTGCTGGCCGCCGGACAGCGTGCCGGCCATCTGGGCGTGCCGCTCCACGAGGTCCGGGAACAGCTCGTCGACGAAGTCGCGCCGCGGCGCCGCCTGCCGCTCGGCGAGCCGCAGGTTCTCGCGCACGGTCAGCCGCGAGAAGACCTCCCGGTCCTCCGGGACGTAGCCGACGCCTCGTTGCACGATCCGGTGCGTGGGCAAGGCGTCGATGCGCTCGCCGAGCAGGGTGACCCGCCCGGTGCGCTGCACCAGGCCCATCACGGCGCGCAGCGTGCTGGTCTTGCCGACACCGTTGCGGCCGAGGATCGCGGTGATGCCCCGCGCCGGCACCGACAGGTCGACGCGCTCGACGACCTGCTGGCCGCCGATGCTCGCGTGGAGGTCCTCCACGACGAGCACGGCGTCGTGCGTCGTACTCACACGCCGCTCCCGAGGTAGGCGTCCTGAACGACCGGGTCGGCCATGACCGCACGCGGCTCGTCGAAGGCGATCACCGAGCCGAAGTACATCACTGCCACCTTCTCCACCAGGCCGCGCTGGACCTCATTGTGGTGCTCGACCTTTAGTTTGTTCATGCCCCGCTGGGGTTGAAAGGTGGGTATTTTCTGGGGGTGCCCCTCTACGTCGGCCCAGCCGACCCCGGCCATGGG
>JBQCEF010000523.1:0-2191 GCA_051960495.1 Nocardioides sp.
GACCGCCCAGTGCGGGAAGCTGATGGCCGGTGCACGAAGCCGGGCGCACCGCCGGCGTCGGCGTCCCGGGCCGGGCCGCCTCCACCGTGCCCACTCCCGCGACCAGGGACCCGACCGCGCCGATCCCGGCGAGGACGACCACCCCCAGCCCGGCGGCAGCGCCGTGCGGCGGCACGAGGCTCATGAGTCCCCTTCCTCCACCACGGCTGTGCACCGCAGTTGCTCACCATTGAGCCATGGCGCCAGGGGGAGCTCCATAGGGTCATCGAGCGGAGGCAGGCGGCCACCCGGGCCAGGGCGGCTACGTCCGGTGACGTAGCCGGCCGGCAGTCCCCGAGCCGCCCGGCCGGGCGTCGGGGAGTCCCGCGGCCCGTCGGAGCCTGGCGAGCTCGCCGGCCAGGGCTGCCGGTGTCCAGTGGGCGTTGAGCCCGCACGGGTTCGGCAGCACCCCCACCCGGGGGCTGCCGATGGCCGTCGATGCCGGTCCGACCTGGGCGCGCCGGTCCCCGAAGGCGCTGCGGTAGGCGGTGACGCCGAGCACGGCGAGCCAGCGCGGCCGGTGTCGCGCGACCTTCTCACGCAACACCAGGCCGCCGGCCCGAAGCTCCTCGGAAGTGAGCTCGTCGGCGCGGGCGCTGGCCCGCGCCACCACGTTGGTCAGCCCCAGGCCGAGCGACGGGAGCTCGTGCTGCTCGTCGGGCCGGAGCTGTCGCGGGGTGAACCCGGAGGCGTGCAGCGCCGGCCAGAACCGGTTGCCCGGGCGCGCGAAGTGGTGACCGGTCGCCGCTGACCACAGACCGGGGTTGATCCCGCAGAAGACCACCGACAGCCCGTCGTCGAGCACGTCGGGCAGCAGCCGGTCGGCCGCTGCGACGAGGTCCTCCCGGCTCGGCCGCGTCGGGCCCACGGTCAGCGGGTGAGGAGCGGGTCGAGCGCGACGGCCACGAACAGCAGCGAGAGGTACATGTTCGACCAGTGGAACAGCCGCATCGGCTTGAGATCGACGACGTCGTCGCTGCGGGCGGCGCGTCCCAGCAGCAAGTGGGACTCGACCAGGAAGGCTGCCCCGAGGAGCACGGCCGCTGCCGGGTAGAACCAGCCGGTCCCGGCCACCGGCCACAGCAGCAACGACGTGGCGACCATGACGTAGGAGTAGATGACGATCTGCCGGGCGACGGTCCGGGCGCCGGCGACGACCGGGAGCATCGGCACCTCGGCGGCGGCGTAGTCCTCGCGGTAGCGGATCGCGAGCGCCCAGAAGTGCGGCGGGGTCCAGAAGAACACCACCAGGAAGAGCACCACCGGCGCCCAGGCGAGCTCGCCGGTCACGGCTGTCCACCCGATCAGCGCCGGGAAGCACCCGGCCGCGCCGCCCCAGACGATGTTCTGGGTGGTGCGCCGCTTGAGGATCATCGTGTAGCCGACGACGTAGAACACGTTGGCCGCGAGGGCCAGTCCCGCCGACAGCCAGTTGACGAGCAGACCCAGGAACAGCGTGGAGACCACGCCCAGCGCGAGTCCGAACACGAGCGCTGCTCGCGGGGAGACGATGTGCCGGGGCAGGGCCCGGCGCCGGGTACGACGCATCCGCTGGTCGATGTCCGCGTCGTACACGCAGTTGAGCGAGTTGGCGCTCCCCGCCGACAGCGTCCCGCCGACCACGGTGGCCACGACCAGGCCGAGCGGCGGCACGCCGCCCTGGGCCAGGAACATGACCGGCACGGTGGTGAGCAGCAGCAGCTCGATGATGCGCGGCTTGGTCAGCCCGACGTACGCCGCCAGCACGTCACGCACCGAGGCGGGCCCACGCACCTGCTCCGGGGAGGAGACGCGGGGGTCGACGGCGGTCACGCACACCTCTGCAATCGTCGAGACGTTCGGTCTGGGAGGCGTCAGCAGGACGCCGATCGGGTAGGACGAGTCTAGTGCCCGAACCGGCCGGAAGGCCCATCGGGCGCCGTGGACGGGGTGTGCATCACCTCACCCGTGCTGAGTAGGCTCGACCACGTGGCTGGGCCTGAGGTCTCGTCCACCCTCCCCACGATCCCCGCACGCAGCCGAGAGGAAGCCGACCCCCGTGAGCAAGCTTGAGTGGACCGACCTGGACCAGCGCGCCGTCGACACTGCCAGGGTGCTGGCGATGGACGCGGTGCAGAAGGTGGGCAACGGCCACCCCGGCACGGCGATGAGC
>JBQCEF010000524.1:0-6779 GCA_051960495.1 Nocardioides sp.
CACCGCGCGGGAAGAGGAGCGGCGCCGGCTGCGCCGCGACCTGCACGACGGGCTCGGTCCGCAGCTCGCGGGCGTGGTGATGGGACTGGACGTCGTGGCGTCGTCCCTGTCGCGCGGCGACACGGACCGTGCCGCCGAGGTGGCCCGCACGATCAACGACCAGGCCCGCGACGCCGTCGAGGACGTACGACGCCTCGTGGCGGGACTGCGCCCCCCGGTGCTCGACGACCTCGGCCTGCTCGGGGCGCTGCGGTCGACCGGTCCGGCCGCCGCCACGGACGGCCCGCAGGTGAGCGTCGTGGCCCACGGCGAGCTCGACGGGCTGCCGGCGGCGCTGGAGGTCGCGGCCTACCGGATCGCCCAGGAGGCGATGACCAACGCGGTGCGCCACGGGGAGCCGCGCCGCATCGACGTGACGCTCGAGAGGGGCGCGGAGGCGATGACCGTGCGGGTGCACGACGACGGTGGCGGGATCGGCCCGGGGGCCCGGCGCGGGGTCGGCCTGACCTCGATGCGCGAGCGCGCCGCCGAGCTGGGTGGCTGGTGCACCGTCGTACCCCACGGCGACGGGACCCTGGTGACCGCGCACCTGCCGCTGCCCGGCCTGGGGACGACATGACCGCCGTCGGCGTGAGCGGCCTGCGCGTCGTCGTGGTCGACGACCACCCGGTGTTCCGGCAGGGCCTGCGGTTCCTGCTCGAGGACCTCGGGGTGGTCGTCGTGGCCGAGGCGGCCGACGGCGCAGCCGGGGTGGACGCCGTCCTGGACCACCGCCCGGACGTGGTGCTGATGGACCTGCAGATGCCGGGGGTCAGCGGCGTCGAGGCCACCCGACGGCTGACCGCGGAGCTGCCCGAGGTCAAGGTGCTCGTGCTGACGATGGTCGACGACGACCAGGCGGTGTTCGCCGCCGTCCGGGCCGGGGCGCTGGGCTACCTGCTCAAGGGTGCGGGCGCGGCCGAGATCGGCCGGGCGCTCGCGTCGATCGCCGCCGGAGACGGGGTGTTCGGGGCCGACGTCGCCCGGCGGCTTCGGACGTTCTTCAGCGGCGGCACGGCGGCGACCGCCGTACCGTTCCCGGCGCTGTCCGACCGGGAGCGGGAGGTGCTGGCGCTGATCGCCGAGGGAGCGTCGAACGGTGACATCGCGCGCCGGCTGTTCCTGTCCGACAAGACCGTGCGCAACTACGTGTCGAGCATCTTCACCAAGCTCGGCGTCGACAACCGGTCCGCGGCGATCGTGCTCGCCCGCGAGGCGGGGCTGGGCGTCGGCTGACCGGGTCAGGGGACGAGCGGCGAGGCCAGGAACGCGTCGATCCGCGCCAGGTCACCGGCGACGGTCAGCTCCGTGGCGGGCGCCCGCTTCCACAGCACCCGGTAGAGCACGTCGGCGGTTCCCGCGACCTGGTCGGCGGCCGGGTGCCTGCGCTCCACGACGCGGGGCGGCCCCTCGATCAGTGCCGGAGCCGTCTCGGCCACCGACCCCCGCTTCTGCGCCGGCACGGCGGCGGTCGGGTCGGTCACGACCGCCCGCGGGGTGACCGTCCAGGCCCGGTCCACGTCGGTGGCCACCACGCACAGCGGCGCGGTCAGGGTGGCGGGCCGCCCGCGGTGATGCATCCGGTGCAGGAACACCGTCAGCACCTCGTCGATCCCGTCGGCCGCGACGTCGGGCTCGATCCTCAGCTCGGACTCCCGGCGGGCGGCGGCGAACAGGTCGACGGTGTGGATCGTCGTCTCGTGCAGCTGCCGGCGCTGCCAGAACGCCGCCCCTCCGGTGTCGAACGCGAAGTTCCAGCACCGCGCCTCCGGGTCGGCGTGCCGCAGCACCTCGTAGAGGTCCTCGGCCTTGCCGGCGTACCACTCGCTGACGACCTTGGGCTTGCGCGAGCGCGGCTCGTCGTTCTGGTCGACCGCGCGCGCCCCGGTCTCGACGATCGTGGCCGCCCAGGCGTGCACGTTGCCGAGGTGGCACACCAGGTCGTAGACCGACCAGGTCGGGCAGGCCGGCACGACGGCGTCCATGTCGGTGCCCGCGACCGCGACTGCGAACCGCTCCGCGGCCGCGACGTACCGCTCGACGAAGTCGAGTCTGGTGGCCGTCCCGGGCGAGCTCACCGGGCCATCATCGCACTAGCGGAGCTCTGCGGTGACTGTCTCTCCGGTGACCAGGTAGACGACCCGGCGGGCCAGCGAGACCGCGTGGTCGGCGATCCGCTCGTAGTAGCGGCCGAGCAGCGCGATGTCGACGGCGGGCTCGACCCCGTGCGGCCAGGAGTCGTCGAGCATCACGCGGAAGCACGAGCTGCGCAGCGCGTCCATCTCCTCGTCGCTCTCCTCGAGCGCGAGGGCCCCCTCGACGTCGCGGTCGGCGATGATGCCGGCGGCCTGCCCGACCATCTTCTCGGCTACCGCGGCCATCCGCTCGATGGTGGGGACGACGTCGTCGGGGATCGCGACCTGCGGGACCCGCAGCCGGGCCACCTTCGCGACGTGCACCGACAGGTCGCCCATGCGCTCGAGGTCGGAGACCATGCGCAGCGTCGCCACCAGCATGCGCAGCTCGCCGGCGACCGGCTGCTGCAGCGCGAGGAGCTCGAAGGAGCGCGCCTCGATGCGCTCACGCATGGCGTCGATCTCGGCGTCCTCGGAGATCACCTGCTCGGCGATCTCGGCGTCGGCGGTGAGCAGGGCCTTGGTGGCCTTGCGCACGGCGGTCTGCACCTCGTGGGTCATCGTCACGAGGTCGTCCACGATGGCGTCGAGCTGTTCGAAGTAGGCGTCACGCATGTCGCCACCCTAGATCGGCGTCGTTGACCGCACGGTGACCAGCGGGCGACGGGGCGTGAACGCCGGGTGAACAGTCGTCGAAACCGCAGGTCAGCGGGCGGTCACCGAATGAAGTCGGGGCGACGGCGTGCGTACGATCGGTGGCGTGGACACCTCGACGCAGGCGCTCTTGTTCGCGCTGCTCGGCAGCGTGCTCGGCGCCGGCGTCGTGCTCGCCTGGCAGGTGTCCGAGCGCCAGATGCGCGGAGCGGCGACGCCACCCGAGCCGGTCGTCCCGGCCGGGATCGCCACCGTGCTGGGCGTGCTCCGGTCCAGCGCGGTCGTCGTCGACGAGGGCGACCAGGTGCTCAAGGCGTCTGCGCCGGCGTACGCCCTCGGCCTTGTCAGCGGGAACTCGCTCACAACCGAGGAGCTGGCCGAGCTGGTGCGGCAGGTGCGACGAGACGGGCAGATCCGCGAGACCGAGCTGACGCTGCGCCGCCGCAGCGGGCCGCCGCTGCACGTCACCGCCCGGGTCGCGCCGCTCACCAGCCGGCTCGTCCTCGCGCTGCTGGAGGACCGCACCCGCGAGCGTCGGCTGGAGTCGATCCGCCGCGACTTCGTCGCCAACGTGTCCCACGAGCTGAAGACGCCCGTGGGGGCGCTGAACCTGCTGGCCGAGGCGGTCGAGGACGCGGCCGAGGATCCCGAGGCGGTACGACGCTTCGCGGGCCGGATGCAGACCGAGAGCGCCCGGCTGACCCGGCTGGTGCAGCAGATCATCGAGCTGTCCCGGCTGCAGGGCGACGACCCGCTCGACGACCCCGCGCCCGTCGACGTCGACCGGGTGATCGCCCGCGCCATCGACCAGAGCACCATCGACGCCCAGGCGCACTCCATCGAGGTCGTGCAGGACGGCGAGCGCGGGCTGCAGGTGCTCGGCAGCACCGACGAGGTCGCGCTCGCCCTGGGCAACCTGGTGTCGAACGCGGTCGCCTACTCCCGCGACGGGACCCGCGTCGTGGTGGCGGCGAAGGCCGACGAGGACCGCGTCGACATCTCCGTGACCGACCAGGGCATCGGCATCCCGGCCGGCGAGATCGACCGGATCTTCGAGCGGTTCTACCGGGTCGACCCGTCGCGGCACCGCTCCACCGGCGGCACCGGCCTGGGCCTCTCGATCGTCAAGCACGTCGCCGCCTCGCACGGGGGCGAGATCAGCGTGTGGTCGGTCGAGGGCCAGGGGTCGACGTTCACCCTCTCGCTGCCGCGTCGTACGACCGAGGCGTCGTCCGGCCACACCATCCGCACCGACCAGGAGGCACCCACGTGACCCGAGTACTCGTCGTCGAGGACGAGGAGTCCTACAGCGACGCGCTGGCCTACATGCTGCGCAAGGAGGGCTTCGAGGTCTCGCTCGCCGGCACCGGGCCGGACGCCATCACCGAGTTCGAGAAGACCGGCGCGGACATCGTGCTGCTCGACCTGATGCTGCCGGGGATGCCGGGGACCGAGGTCTGCCGACGGATCCGGCAGACCTCGAACGTGCCGGTGATCATGGTCAGCGCCAAGGACTCCGAGGTCGACAAGGTGGTCGGGCTGGAGCTCGGCGCGGACGACTACGTCACCAAGCCCTACGCCCCGCGCGAGCTGGTGGCGCGGATCCGGGCGGTGCTGCGGCGCGGCCAGGAGGTCGAGCTCGCCCCGGCGACGCTGGAGGCGGGCCCGGTCCGGATGGACGTCGAGCGCCACATCGTCACGGTCAACGGCGAGGACACCAAGCTGCCGCTCAAGGAGTTCGAGCTGCTCGAGATGTTCCTGCGCAACCCCGGCCGGGTGCTCACCCGCGGCCAGCTGATCGACCGGGTGTGGGGGTCGGACTACGTCGGCGACACCAAGACGCTCGACGTGCACGTGAAGCGGCTGCGCGCGAAGATCGAGGCCGACCCCGGCGAGCCGAAGTACCTCGTCACCGTCCGCGGCCTGGGCTACAAGCTCGACCTGTAGGACAGCGGGCGGCGGTCAAGCAGCGGGCAGGGGATCGAGGACCGAGCGGGCGGCGCGCACCGCGCACTAAGGTCAAAAGGACCGTCCCGGCGCCGTTTCGCGTGCCAACGGACCTTACTGGGTGTGTCCCTGTTGCACGGGTCGTCACCGTGGGCACCGTGCCCAGCATGCCGTACCCAAGTGACCCGACCGATGACCAGTGGGCCCTGCTCGAGCCGGTCTTCAACGCGCCGGGCAAGCGCGGCCGCAACCACGCCGATGGGCGCGCCAAGGGCGTCGTCGCAGTCGACGTCACCGACCTGCCGGTGGCCGCACTGGTCGTGCCCGCCTCCACCCACGAGAACCGGGCCAACGAGGCGGCAGGATCGGGCGGCGCGCACCGACAGCGGGCGGACGAAAATCGTGGTCCCTCAGAGAGTCCTGCGGCGTAGCATTGCACGTTCGGTGGCGCGGAGCGTGCAGCGCTGCAGTGCCATGGAGGTACCCATGAAGAGGCCAATCTTTCAGGACGGGGATCTGCCTTGCGCTCCTCTGGCTCTTGGTGGCCTGCAGCAGCGAAGCCACCCCTTCCACCGCGGCGAAGGACCCCGGAGGAGGAAATGCATCCGCCACCGCAAAGAAGGATCCGGCAGATCGCGCCGGTGACCTCAACGGTGTCTACACCTTCACAGTGACAGAGAATGCGATTCGCGCGGCCGGAGGTACCGATCAGCACGAGATCGACGAGAACACGGGCCGGATGACGGTCAGGTTTGACGACTGCACGTGGTCGATGAAGCAGGTCTACTCGCAGGGACCCAAGGCGGGAACGGTTTGGCACGGTACCGGCGACTATCGGTTCGACGGACGGCACTTCAAGATCTTCTACAGCCCTGACCCCGGTGACTGGACGACTGCCAACGTCGCCATCCGGGCTGCCGACGGAGCCCTGGTCTTCAGCGACATCCACGACGGGGATGGATCCGAGGAGCAGGCGCTCTCCGAAGCCTGGTACACAGTCTGGTCGCGGACGGACCGCTAGGGCGACGGCCGGGGAGCCGTCGCTCATCGGCAGGCGCTGCCCCGCGCCCGGCGGTCAATAGGGACACACACAGTTAGTGACGTCCGCCGCGCGGCCGGTCAGCGGAGCCAGGGCGCCGGGTTCACCGGGTGGCCGCCGCGCAGCACCATGAAGTGCAGGTGGCAGCCGGTCGAATAGCCCGTCGAGCCGACGTAGCCGATGATGTCGCCCTTGCGGACCCGCTGGCCGCGGTAGGTCGAGAACCGGCTCAGGTGGTTGTACGTCGTCGCGAGGCCGACCCCCTTGCGCAGGCCGTGGCCGATCACCACCCGGTTGCCGTAGGCCACGTTGTAGTAGCGGGCCACGACCAGCCCGTTCGCCGCCGCACGCACCGGCTGGCCGCACGAGGCGGCGAGGTCGAGCCCGTCGTGCAGCGTCCACCGGTGGTAGACCGGGTGCAGCCGCATGCCGTAGCGCGAGCTGATCCAGCCGTGCACCGGCCACGGCATGCCGGACGCCTTGGCCGGGGCGTGATGGGCGGCCCGGTGGTGCCGGGCCCGCTCGCGGGCCTTGCGCCGCTCGGCCGCGTAGTACTTGCGCAGCATCCGCCGGACGTGCGCGCGCTCCTTGCGGATCTTGCGCAGCCGCTTCAGGTCGTCGGCGCGCGCCTTCTGGGCCTTCTCCTTCTGCGCACGTGCCTGGTCCCGCAGGTCGCGCACGTCGGCGCGGGCGTCCTGCGCGGCCTGCTCGGTGGCCTGCCGCTGCCGCAGCGTCTCGGCCGCCCGCGCTCGCCGCTCCGCGACCAGGTCGCGGGTCTGCGCGAGCCGCTCCCGGGCGACCTCCTGCACCACCCGGGCGGCCTGGAGCCGCGACAGCGCACCGGCCTGCCGGTCGGCGACGGTCTGCATCGACCCCAGCCGGTCCATCAGGTCCGTCGGCTCCTCGGAGGTGAACACCGCCGACAGCTGCAGCAGCGTGGGGTCCCCGCCCTGGAAGGCGTCCAC
>JBQCEF010000525.1:0-8298 GCA_051960495.1 Nocardioides sp.
TGAGCTCGGCCGCCTCGGTCGCCGCGGACAGCGCCGCCACGTACCCCGCGGGATCGGTGCTCGCGGAGTCGAGGTCGGGCCGCGCCCCGGAGACGCCCAGCCGGCGCAGCGCCTCGCGCTGGGTGAGCACCGCGCCCTCGACGCGCGCCGCGACGGCGTCGACGGCGATGTGCGCGGTGACGTCGCGCGAACCGTCGGGCAGCAGGTCCACCTCGGCGCCGTCGCGGTAGGACCGCAGCGAGCCGAACGGCGGCCGGCTCTCCCGGCTGTGGCCGTAGTCGACGGCCAGCGCCAGCCCGCGCGTCACCCGGCCGACCACGTCGGCCCAGGCGCCGTCCCGGGTCGAGCCCACCTCGGCACGGGTCCCGGGCTCGTCGGGGTCCAGCGGCCACCAGGTGTCGCACCACGGGGCGAGCCCGGGGGCCACGGTGGCATGGGTCAGCGGCTGGCCGAGCGACTCCTCGCCGGTGCCCGGCTCGACGTGCACCACCCGCCGTACGCCGTCGCCGTCGACCTCGACGACGTGTCACGGGATGTTGTCGAGCCACTCGTTGGCGACGACGAGCCCCTCGACCGACTCGGGCAGCGCCGTCGTCCAGGCGATGCCGGGCGGCAGCTCGGTCGGCCGCGGCGCGATCTCGACGCCGAGCAGGTCGAGCCCCGGATCGGCCTCGTGCATCGCGACCAGCAGCTCGCCGCGGCCCGCCCCGATGTCGACGACGGTGTCGAGCCCGGCCGCGCGGACGAGCCGGACCAGCGCCTGCGCGAACAGCGGCGAGGCGTGCACGGAGGTGCGGAAGTGGGCGACCGGCGACTCGCGCCGGAAGAACCCGCGCGCGCCGTACAACGCCTCGTCCCACGCCGCCTTCCAGGTCGGCGCGGACGTCGGCGGCGGAATCGCGGGCATCCCGAGCGAGGTGCTGGTCATGCGGGCCAGGTTACGGGTGCTCCGTCGCGGGGTATCCGTGTGACGGAGCCCACCAGCCGGCGCGGTTCCCTCGGCGCTCGGGCCGTGCGTACGCTTGAAGGGCACACATCTTCCACACCGTCCGGTACCCGCCAGGGACTGGAACGAAAGGCCTGATGATGCACAGCTCGAAGACCCGTGTCGGGGTCGTCGGCGCCGGACGGGTCGGTGCCGTCCTGGCAGCCGCACTGCAGGCGGCAGGCCACGACGTCGTCGCCGTCGCCGGTGAGTCCGCCGCGTCGCGCACCCGCATCGAGACGCTGCTGCCGGGCGTCCACGTCGACAAGCCCAGCGCCGTCGCGCGGGCCTGCGACCTGCTGCTGCTCACCGTCCCCGACGACATGCTCGGCAACGTGGTCACGATGCTCTCGGCGAGCGGTGCGATCCGCCCCGGCCAGCGGGTCGTCCACACCTCCGGCAAGCACGGTCTCGCGGTCCTCGCGCCCGCCGCCGACTGCGGTGCCGAGGTGCTCGCGATGCACCCCGCGATGACGTTCACTGGCACCGACGTCGATCTCGCCCGGCTGCCCGGGTGCGTGTACGGCGTGACCGCGACCGCGGCGACCGAGCAGCTCGCCCGCGACCTCGTCGCCGACCTCGGCGGCAGCATCGTCTGGGTCGCCGAGGACCGCCGCGCGCTCTACCACGCCGGGCTCGCCCACGGCGCCAACCACCTCGTCACGCTGGTCACCCAGGCGATGGACCTGCTCCGCGCCTCGGGAGCCGAGGACCCCGCCGGCACGCTCCGCCCGCTGCTCACCGCCGCTCTTGACAACGCGCTGTCCTACGGCAGCGCCGCACTCACCGGGCCGATCGTGCGCGGTGACGTCGAGACCGTCCGCGCGCACCTCGCCGACATCGCGGTCAGCGCGCCCGAGACGCTCGAGTCCTACGTCGTGATGGCGCGCGCCACCGCCAACCGCGCGGTCCTCGACGGCCGGCTGCTGCCGATCCGCGCCGCCAAGCTCGTCGGCGTGCTCAACGACGCCCTCGTCCGCACCGGGGCATGAGCTCGACCGACCCGGCGCCGCTGGTCGCCACCACCCGTGAGGAGCTGGCCGCGGCGCTGAAGGCCGTGCGCGCCGCCGGCGGCCGCGTCGGGCTCGTGCCGACGATGGGTGCGCTGCACGACGGCCACGTGTCGCTGATGGCGCAGGCCCGCGCCCACCTCGCCCCCGGCGACGCGCTCGTCGTGTCGGTGTTCGTCAACCCACTCCAGTTCGGTCCCGGCGAGGACCTCGACCGCTACCCGCGCACGTTCGACGCCGACCTCGAGCGCTGCGCCGCCGCGGGCGTCGACGTGGTGTTCGCGCCGTCGGTCGACGAGGTCTACCCCGGTGGCGAGCCGCAGGTCACCGTCGAGCCGGGCCCGCTCGGCACGGTGCTCGAGGGCGCCACCCGGCCCGGACACTTCCGCGGCGTGCTGACCGTGGTGGCGAAGCTGTTCGGCCTCGTGCAGCCCGACCTCGCCGTCTTCGGGCAGAAGGACTACCAGCAGCTGGTGCTGATCCGCCGGATGGTCGCCGACCTGTGCCTGCCGGTCGAGGTGGTCGGCGCCCCGACCGTGCGCGAGGACGACGGGCTCGCGCTGTCCTCACGCAACCGCTACCTGTCCGTGGAGGAGCGCGGCCTGGCCCTGGTGCTGTCGCGGGCGCTCCGGGCCGCGGTCGACGCCGGCCCGCGAGGAGCCGAGGCGGCACTCGCTGCCGCGCACGACGTACTCGACGAGGCGCCGGGCGTGGACCTGGACTACATCGCCCTCACCGACCCCGACCTCGGCGAGGCCCCTGCCTCGGGAGAGGCCCGCGTGCTCGTCGCCGCGCGGGTGGGGACGACACGACTGATCGACAACCTGCCCATGCACCTAGGAGACCGGTGATGCTGCGCACGATGATGAAGAGCAAGATCCACCGGGCCACCGTGACGCAGGCCGACCTGCACTACGTCGGCTCGGTCACCGTCGACGAGGACCTGCTCGAGGCCGCCGACCTGCTGCCCGGCGAGCTGGTGCACATCGTCGACGTCACCAACGGCGCGCGGCTGGAGACCTACACCATCGCGGGCGAGCGCGGGTCCGGCGTCATCGGCATCAACGGCGCGGCCGCCCGTCTCGTGCAGCCCGGCGACATCGTCATCCTGATCGGCTACGGCCAGATGGAGACCGCCGAGGCGAAGTCGTTCCGCCCCCACGTGGTGTTCGTCGACGCGCAGAACAAGGTGGTGGCCACCGGCGACGACCCCGCCGAGGCCCTGCCCGGCTCGGGTCTGGTCCGCGGGGACGCCCTGGCGGGCGCCCGATAGATTCACCTGGGTGAGCACCCTTCCGGCGCGGCTGTCCGCGCCCAGCCCGGGCTGGACGACGTACGCCGACGTCGTCGTCATCGGCTCCGGCATCGCCGGCCTGACCGCGGCGCTTCAGGCCCGGCGGCTCGGCTCCGTCATGGTGGTCACCAAGGACCTGCTCTCCGCCGGCTCCACGCAGTGGGCCCAGGGCGGGATCGCGGCGGCCCTCGGCCCCGGGGACACCCCGGAGCAGCACCTGCACGACACCCTCGTCGCCGGCGCCGGACTGTGCGACGAGGAGGCCGTGCGGATCCTCGTCACCGAGGGCCCCGACGCGGTCCGCGAGCTGATCGCGCTCGGCACCGAGTTCGACCACACTGCCGCCGGCGAGCTGTCGCTGACCCGCGAGGGCGGCCACCTGCGCGACCGCATCGCGCACGCCGGCGGCGACGCCACCGGCGCGGAGATCCAGCGCGCCCTGGTCGCCGCCGTCGCCGCGGCGCCCGACATCGAGGTCACCGAGCACGCGCTCGTGCTCGACCTGATCCCCGGCGCGGGCGGCGGCGTGGCCGGGGTGACGCTGCACGTGATGGGGGAGGGGCAGCGCGACGGCGTGGGTGCGGTGCTGTGCCGGGCGGTGGTGCTCGCCAGCGGCGGCCTCGGCCAGGTCTACTCCGCGACCACCAACCCGCCGGTGTCGACCGGCGACGGGATGGCGCTCGCGCTGCGGGCAGGCGCCGTGCTCCGCGACCTCGAGTTCGTGCAGTTCCACCCGACCGTGATGTGGCTGGGGCAGCAGAGCCGGGGCCAGCAGCCGCTGGTGTCCGAGGCCGTGCGCGGCGAGGGCGCGTTCCTCGTCGACGACGCCGGCAACCGGTTCATGCAGGGCGTGCACGAACTCGCCGACCTCGCGCCGCGCGACGTGGTCGCCAAGGCGATCATGCGGCGGATGCGCGAGACCGGCGCCGACCACATGTGGCTCGACGCGCGTGACTTCGGTGCGGAGAAGTGGGAGCGCCGGTTCCCCACGATCCTGGCCACCTGCCGCTCCCACGGCGTCGACCCGGTCACCGAGCTGATCCCCGTCGCGCCGGCGTGCCACTACGCGTCCGGCGGCGTGGCCACCGACCTGCACGGCCAGTCCTCCGTGCCGGGTCTGTTCGCCTGCGGCGAGGTCGCCTGCTCGGGGGTGCACGGCGCCAACCGGCTCGCCTCGAACTCCCTGCTCGAAGGCCTGGTGTTCTCCCGCCGGATCGCGGCGCGGCTCGCGGAGGGACTGCCGCCGCGGCAGGAGCCGGTCGACGACCCGCGGCCGGCCGGACTCGTGCCCGGGGGCCTGCGCCCGGCGGTCCAGGCGGTGATGACCGAGCGCGCCGGCGTGCTCCGCTCCGCCGAGGGGCTGTCGACCGCGGTGGGCCAGCTCGACGGGCTCGTGGGGGAGCCGAGCACCGAGGTCGGCGTACCGGCCTGGGAGACCACCAACCTGCTCACGGTCAGCCGGGCGCTGGCCGAGGCCGCGCTGCTGCGCGAGGAGACGCGCGGCTCCCACTGGCGCGAGGACCACCCCGAGCGCGACGACGCCCGGTGGGACCGGCACATCGACGTGACGCTGGTCGACGGGGTCCCGCTGCTGACCACCACGCCGCTTCGCCGCCCCGAGACCGCAGGAGGCCCTTCGTGACCACCCTGACCCCCTTCGCCGACATCCCCTCGACCTTGACGGCGCAGCTCGCCGCGGTCGGGCTGGAGCCGCGCAAGGTGTACGACGACGTCGTGGCGGCGGTGCTCGAGGACCTCCCCGGCGAGGACGTCACCAGCGTGGCCACCATCGATCCGGCGACCGAGGACACCGCCGACCTCGTGGCCCGCGCCGACGGGGTCGTGGCCGGCCTGGACGTCGCCGAGCTCGTCTTCCACGTCGTGTCCGGCAGCCACCTCGACATCGCCCGCCGGGTCGCCGACGGGCAGTCCGTCGCGCGCGGCGACATCCTCATGACGGTGACCGGTCCGGTCGTCTCGCTGCTGACCGCCGAGCGCACCGCGCTGAACTACCTGTGCCACCTCTCCGGCGTCGCCACCACCACGCGCCGGTGGGTCGACGCGCTCGCGGGCACCCGGGCGAGGGTCCGGGACACCCGCAAGACCACGCCGCACCTGCGTGCGCTGGAGAAGTACGCCGTGCGCTGCGGCGGCGGCGCCAACCACCGCGCCTCCCTGTCCGACCAGGCGCTGATCAAGGACAACCACGTCCACGCCGCCGGCGGCGTCGTGCCCGCCTACAACGCCGTCCGGGAGTGCTACCCCGACCTGCCGGTGCAGGTCGAGGTCACCACGCTCGACCAGCTGCGCGAGCTGATCGACGCGGGCGCCACGTCGATCCTGCTCGACAACATGTCGCTGCAGCAGATGACGGAGGCGGTCGAGATCACCGCCGGGCGCGCCAGGCTCGAGGCGTCGGGCGGGCTGAGCCTCGAACGGGCCCGCGAGGTCGCCGCCACCGGGGTGGACACCCTCGCGGTGGGCGCGCTGACCCACTCCGCGCCCGTGCTCGACATCGCGATGGACCTGCGGACGCAACCGGGCGGGGCGGGCTGATGCTGCTCTGCGCGGACATCGGCAACAGCCACACCACGCTCGGTCTGGTCGAGGACGGTGCGGTCGTCGACCACTGGCGGGTCGCCACCGACGAGCGTCGTACGGCCGACGAGTGGGGGGTGCTGCTCAAGGCGCTGCTGACCGACTCCGCGTTCACCGGGCCCGTCGTGGGGGTCTCGGTGTGCTCCACGGTCCCGGCCGTGCTCCACGAGTGGCGCGACATGCTGCGGCAGTACCACGGCGACGTGCACCACGTCGTCGTCGAGCCGGGGGTCCGCACGGGCGTGCCGGTGCTGATGGACAACCCCCGCGAGGTCGGGTCCGACCGGATCATCAACGCCCTCGCGGCCGCGCACTACTTCGACGGCCCCTCGATCGTCGTGGACTTCGGCACCGCGACGACCTTCGACGTGGTCAGCGCCAAGGGTGAGTACGTCGGCGGTGCGATCTCGCCGGGCATCGACATCTCGCTCGAGGCGCTCGGCCGGCGCGGCGCGCAGCTGCGCAAGGTCGAGCTGCTGCGGCCGCGGACGGTCATCGCCAAGAACACCGTCGAGGCGCTGCAGTCGGGCATCCTCTATGGCTTCGCCAGCCAGGTCGACGGGATCGTCGGCCGGATGCTCGCCGAGCTCGGCCTCGAGCCGGGGGACGCCAACGTGATCGCGACCGGCGGGCTCGCGCCGCTGGTGGTCGAGGAGTGCGCGAGCTTCACCTCCCACGAGCCGTGGCTGACCCTGCTCGGCCTCGAGCTCGTCTACACCCGCAACACCTGACGGGCGCCGCGTCGCGGTGACCTAGGCTTGGGCGCTATGAACGAGCAGCCCCGGAGCCCCGAAGCCGTGGAGGACGACCTCCCCGAGCAGATGCGGGTGCGCCGGGACAAGCGCGAGCGGCTGATCGCCGAGGGCCGTGAGGCCTACCCGGTGAAGGTGGAGCGCACGCACACGCTGGCCGAGATCCGGGCGACGTACGACGGCCCCCTCGAGCGCGGCGAGCTCGAGCCCGACACCCGCACCGGCGAGCAGGTCGCGGTCGTGGGGCGCGTGGTGTTCCTGCGCAACACCGGCAAGCTGTGCTTCGTCCGCCTGCGCGAGGGCGACGGCACCGAGCTGCAGGTCATGCTGTCCCTGGCCGACGTGGGCGAGGAGTCGCTCGCCGACTTCAAGCACACCGTCGACATCGGGGACCTCCTCGCCGTCAAGGGCGAGGTCATCACCAGCCGCCGCGGCGAGCTCTCGGTCCAGGCGGTCAAGTGGTCGATGGCGGCCAAGACGCTGCGCCCGCTGCCCAACGAGTACAAGCCGCTGTCCGACGAGGCGCGCGTGCGGCTGCGCTACGTCGACATGATGCTGCGGCCCGAGCCGCGCGACATGGTCCGTGCCAAGGCGACGGTGCTGCGCTCGCTGCGTCGTACCCTCGACGACCGTGGCTACGTCGAGGTGGAGACGCCGATCCTCCAGCTCACCAACGGCGGCGCCGCGGCCCGTCCGTTCCGCACCCACCTCAACGCCCTCGACCAGGAGATGCTGCTGCGCATCGCCCTCGAGCTCGACCTGAAGAAGGCGATGATCGGCGGGGTCGACCGGGTCTACGAGATCGGCAGGACCTTCCGCAACGAGGGCCTCGACTCCACGCACGCGGCGGAGTTCTCGATGCTCGAGGCCTACGAGGCCTACGGCGACATCAACACGATGAAGGACCTCGTCCGCTCGCTGGTGCTCGACGCCGCCCGCGCGCTCGGCCGCACGGTGGTGCCCGCCCGCGACGGCTCCGAGATCGACCTCGAGCAGGAGTGGACCTCGGCCAGCGTGCTCGACCTCGTCAGCGAGAAGCTCGGCGAGCAGCTCGACGCCGACACCTCGCTCGAGACGCTGAAGAAGTACGCCGAGCGCCACGACATCGCGCTGCAGCCCCACTGGAACTCCGGCGAGGTCGTCCTCGAGCTCTACGAGCAGCTCGTGGAGGACACCTTGATCACGCCCACGTTCGTCGAGGACTACCCGGAGTCGGTCCGCCCGCTGGCCAAGCCCCACCGGAGCAAGCCGGGGCTGGTCGAGGCATTCGACCTGATCATCAACGGCGTGGAGCTGTCGCCGGCCTACTCCGAGCTCAACGACCCCGTCATCCAGCGCCAGCGACTCATCGAGCAGTCGCTGCTCGCCGCGCAGGGCGACCCGGAGGCGATGGACCTAGACGAGGCATTCCTAAAGGCGATGGAGTACGGCATGCCGCCGGCCGGCGGGATGGGAATGGGCGTCGACCGGTTGTTGATGCTGCTCACCGGCGCCAGCATCCGCGAGACGATCCTCTTCCCGCTGCTCCGCCCCGAATAGTCGAGTCGGGCGCGCCGCACCGGTCAGTCCGTTGAGCCGCGCCTTCTGCGCCGTTGAGGCGCGCCTCAATGGGGGACGAGGCGGGGCGCCACGCGGGACGAGGCGGGGCGCCGCGCCGCC
>JBQCEF010000526.1:0-3938 GCA_051960495.1 Nocardioides sp.
TCTCGGCCGAGTCGGGCGTCTCTCGCGGCCCGGCACGCTTTAGGCTTGGCTCGCAATCCCGCGCAACAAGGAGCAACGTTGGCTGCCATCGAAGCCGTACACGCACGCGAGATCCTCGACTCCCGAGGCAACCCGACCGTCGAGGTGGAGGTGGCCCTCGACGACGGCACCGTCAGCCGGGCAGCCGTGCCGTCGGGGGCGTCGACCGGCGCCTTCGAGGCGGTGGAGCTGCGCGACGGCGGCAAGCGGTACGGCGGCAAGGGGGTCGACAAGGCGGTCACGGCCGTCCTCGACACCATCGGCCCGGAGCTGGTCGGGTTCGAGGCCTCGGAGCAGCGCCTCGTCGACCAGCGGCTGCTCGAGCTCGACGGCACGCCCAACAAGGCCAACCTCGGCGCCAACGCGATCCTCGGCGTCTCGCTGGCGGTCGCCCGTGCCGCGGCGGAGTCGGCGAACCTGCCGCTGTTCCGCTACGTCGGCGGCCCCAACGCCCACCTGCTGCCCGTGCCGATGATGAACATCCTCAACGGCGGCGCCCACGCCGACACCGGCGTGAACATCCAGGAGTTCATGATCGCGCCGATCGGCGCCGCGACGTTCCGCGAGGCGCTCGAGCAGGGCGCGTCGGTCTACCACGCGCTCAAGGGCGTGCTTAAGGAGAAGGGCCTCGCCACCGGCCTCGGCGACGAGGGCGGCTTCGCCCCCGACCTGCCGTCCAACCGCGACGCCCTCGACCTGATCTCGACCGCGGTCGAGAAGGCCGGCCTGAAGGTCGGGCAGGACCTCGTGTTCGCCCTCGACGTGGCGGCGAGCGAGTTCTTCGAGGACGGCGGCTACCAGTTCGAGGGGGCCGCGAAGACGGCTGAGCAGATGGTGGCCTACTACTCCGACCTGTGCTCGTCGTACCCGATCGTCTCCATCGAGGACCCCCTCGACGAGGAGGACTGGGACGGCTGGAAGGCGATGACCGCCGCGCTTGGCGACAAGATCCAGATCGTCGGCGACGACCTGTTCGTCACCAACGTCGAGCGGCTGCAGCGCGGCATCGACGAGCGGTCGGCCAACGCGCTGCTGGTCAAGGTCAACCAGATCGGCTCGCTCACCGAGACCATCGACTCCGTCGACCTGGCGCACCGCAACGGCTTCCGCTGCATGATGAGCCACCGCTCCGGCGAGACCGAGGACACCACGATCGCCGACCTCGCCGTCGCGACGAACTGCGGTCAGATCAAGACCGGTGCTCCGGCCCGGTCCGAGCGCGTCGCGAAGTACAACCAGCTGCTGCGCATCGAGGAGGAGCTCGACGACGCGGCGCGGTACGCCGGACGTGCGGCCTTCCCGCGCTACGGCCGCGACAGCTGAGGCCGGCTCGCACCCATGCCCGGCACCCGACCGTCCACGCGCAGCCCGCGCCCGCGCGCCCAGTCGCGCCCGCGGCCGGCCAACCGCGCGGGCACCCGCCCCGGTGGCCCGCGCCCTCGCGCGCAGGCCGCCTCCTCGGCGCTCCCGTCGCGGCCCCGGCTGACCAGCCGTGCCGCGGTGCTGGTGCTCGTGCTGGCGGTGCTGATGGTGTCCTACGCGTCGAGCATGCGCGCCTACTTCGAGCAGCGGCACCACCTCGACGCGCTGCAGGCCGACATCGACGAGTCGAGGGGCAACATCAAGGCGCTCAAGCGTGAGAAGGAGCGCTGGGACGACCCGGCCTACGTGCGCGCGCAGGCGCGGCAACGGTTCGGCTGGGTGCTGCCCGGGGACATCGCCTTCCAGGTGATCGGCGAGGACGGCAAGCCGCTCGACCACGACGACTCGCTGAGCGATCCCGAGGCGGTCACCGACGCGGCGCGGCCGCTGTGGTGGCAGTCGGCCTGGCGCAGCGTCGAGGTCGCGGGCAACCCCCCGGACAAGAGCGACGAGCCGCAGCCGGCCGACCTGATCCGCGCGCCCAAGCACGCCGACCGGTCGGGACAGCGGTGAGCGAGGCAGCAGAGGAGGGGATCGACGCGCACGACGAGGCGGTGGTCCGCGCGCAGCTCGGCCGCGCCCCCCGGTCGATCCACGCCGTCGCGCACCGGTGCCCGTGCGGCAACCCCGACGTCGTGGCGACCGAGCCGCGGCTCGACGATGGGACGCCGTTCCCGACGACGTTCTACCTCACCTGCCCGCGGGCGGCGTCGATGATCGGCACCCTCGAGGCGTCCGGGCTGATGAAGGAGATGACCGAGCGGCTCGAGGCCGACCCGGAGCTCGCTGCGTCGTACGCCGATGCGCACCGGGCCTACCTGGACTACCGCGAGTCGATCGGGCACGTGCCGGAGATCGCCGGCACGTCGGCCGGCGGGATGCCGAGCCGCGTGAAGTGCCTGCACGTGCTGGCCGGCCAGTCGCTCGCGCAGGGCCGCGGCGTGAACCCGCTCGGCGACGAGGTGCTCGACCTGCTCGGCGAGTTCTGGGCGGCCGGGCCGTGCGTGGAGCCGGCCGGCTCGGAGGAGACGTGACCCGGGTCGGCGCGGTCGACTGCGGCACCAACACGATCAAGCTGCTCGTCGCCGACCTCGACCCCGCCACCGGCGAGGAGTCGACGCTCGCGCGCGAGGTGCGGATCGTCCGGCTCGGCCAGGACGTCGACCGCACCGGCCGGCTCGCCGACGAGGCGCTGGAGCGAACGTTCGCCGCGGTCGACGAGTACGCCGCGATCGTCCGCGAGCACCGTGTCGACGTGCTGCGCTTCTGCGCCACCTCGGCGGCGCGCGACGCCTCCAACGCCGACGACTTCCGCGCCGGCGTCCGCGACCGGCTCGGCGTCGAGCCGGAGGTGGTGACCGGCGACGAGGAGGCCCAGCTGTCGTATGACGGCGCGACCCGCTCGCTGCCCGACGTGCCCGGCCCGGTGCTCGTCGCCGACATCGGGGGCGGCTCGACCGAGCTGATCCTCGGCGACCCGCCGCCCGCCGGCGAGAGCCACGGCCACGTGCACGCGGCGCGGTCCCTCGACATCGGGTCGGTCCGCATCACCGAGCGGCTGATGCCCTCGGACCCGCCGACGGCCACGGAGGTCGAGTCGGCCGTCGCGGCGATCGACGAGGCGATCGACCAGCTGCCGTCGTACGGCGTGCAGGTCGCCCGAGCGGGCACGGTGGTCGGCGTCGCCGGCACGGTGACCACGCTGACCGCCGTACTCCTCGGCCTCACCCACTGGGACCGCGACCGGGTCCACCACGCCCGGCTCGAACGCGCTGACCTCGCCGAGCTGACCCGGCGGCTGCTCGCGATGACGGCGGCGCAGCGCCAGGAGCTCGGGATCCCCGAGGGGCGCGCGGACGTGATCGGGGCGGGCGCGCTGATCCTCGACCGGGTGCTCGCGCGCGCCGGGGCCGGCACCCTGCTGGTCTCCGACTCCGACATCCTCGACGGGATCGCCTGGTCGGTGGCCTGAGCAGCCGACCGGCCTGAGCCCCCGCCGAACCGCCGACCCGGCGCCTTCTCACACCCCGACGGCGCGTGACGGGCGCCGGAGTGGGTACCGCTCGGACATGTCAACCCACCGCCAGGTCGCCGACGCGGGCCCCGACGCGCCTGCGCCGGACCCTGAGTCCGACGTGAAGCCCGACTCTCCGACCGACCTGACGAAGCCGTCCTGGAAGTACTCCCTGCGCAAGTCCGTGCGGGAGTTCCTCGACGACGAGTGCACCGACCTCGCCGCCGCGCTGACCTACTACGCGGTGCTGTCGATCTTCCCCGCATTGCTGGCACTGGTCTCGGTCCTCGGCCTGGTCACCGACCCGACGAACGCCGTTCAGAAGATCATCGACATCCTCAAGCCGCTGGTCAGCAAGGACACGCTCAAGGCAGTCGATCCGGTCGTCACCAACCTGGCGAACTCGCAGGGCGCCGGCCTCACGCTGATCCTCGGTGTGGCGCTGGCCCTGTGGTCGGCGTCC
>JBQCEF010000527.1:0-6162 GCA_051960495.1 Nocardioides sp.
ACGGCGTTCACCGGCGTCCCGTCGGGGGCCTTGAACGAGTCCGGCACCCCGAAGAACGCCCGGAAGTACAGCGACGCGGTGTCGAGCAGCATCAGTCGGGTCACGACGGTCCAGTCTTCCATGCCAAGAACGGCCGGGACATGACCCGCCGAACGCTAGTGTGTCGTCCCGTGGAAGACCTGGACCAGCGCATCCTCTCCCTTCTGGCCGCCGACGGACGGATGTCGTTCACCGATCTGGGCAAGGCCACCGGGCTCTCCACCTCGGCGGTGCACCAGCGCGTGAAGCGTCTCGAGCAGCGCGGCATGATCAAGGGGTACGGCGCGCAGGTCGACTACGACCAGGTCGGCAAGCCGCTGACGGCGTTCATCTCGATCCGTCCGATCGACCCCTCGCAGCCCGACGACTCGCCCGAGCGGCTCCGCCCGATCGCCGAGATCGAGTCATGCTGGTCCGTCGCCGGGGACGAGTCCTACATCCTCAAGGTGCGGGTGTCCACGCCGGCCGACCTGGAGGACCTGCTGGCCCGGGTCCGGGCGGCGGCCAACGTCTCGACGCGTACGACGATCGTGCTGTCCACGCCCTACGAGAACCGGGCGGTCTAGCGCAAGGAGGCGCTGGTGCGTCGCGGGAGCTGCTGGCGGACCGCGACCTCGCTGCGCAGCGCCGCCGCGACCCGGTTGGCCTCGGCCAGGATGGTGTCGAAGACCTCGAGCCGCTGCGCCAGGCGGTCGTAGAGCGTGACCTCGGTGATCCGGGGCAGGTTCACCAGCACGGTGAGGTGCGCGGTGCTCGCGGCCGACCGCACCGACTCCACGGCGGCGAGGAGCCGGAGCCGGCTCGAGGGACGGTTGACCGCGATCAGGGTCTCGGCGAGCGCGAGCAGCGTCTCGCAGCTGTCGAGCAGCGCGGCGTGGGCCCGGACGGCCCCCGTCAGCCCGGCGGCGAGCTCGCGGGCCCGCGGCTCCACGGGCGCCCCGGCGGCCATCGCCTCGTCACACCGGCGGGCGTGCGCCGCGACGTCGTCGTCGAGCCAGCGGGCGAGGTCCTCGACGACCCGCGCCTGGGCGTGTGCCGACACTGCGTCGTCGTACTGGCGTCGCGACAGGCCGCCGCGGTCCTCGGCGACCAGCGCGACCTGCTGGGCGGCCGTGACCACCTGGACGAACGGGTTGTGCACGTCCTGGCGGAGGGTGAACTGGTCGATCCACGACACGCGGACATGACGCTGCGACACCGGTTCTCCCTGACG
The DNA here is from genome assembly GCA_051960495.1 of Nocardioides sp. Lineage (GTDB taxonomy): Bacteria > Actinomycetota > Actinomycetes > Propionibacteriales > Nocardioidaceae > Nocardioides_B. The sequence goes on from JBQCEF010000527.1 coordinate 1,253, forward strand.
AAATGTGGATGCAGCAGAAGGTTAGGCCATCGTCTTTACCTTCGCGGCACCGGTCTCAGTCGGCGACGGACGAGTAGGCGACCACACCCCGGCGCAGCGCCTTGGAGGCCTCACGGGCCGTCTTGCGCAGGTCGGTCTCCCGGGCGGCGTCGGCCACCTGGTCGGTCAGGTCGAGCAGCTGTTTCATCCAGCGCACGAAGTCCCCGGCGGCCAGATCGGTCTCGCGGAGCACCTCGTCGAGGTTCGCCCCCTCGGCCCAGCGGTAGGCCGCCCAGGCGAAGCCGAGGTCGGGCTCGCGCAGGAAGTCGAGCTTGTGCTCGCGCTCGAGGGCGTCGAGGTCGGCCCACACCGACACCGTGTCGGCGAGGACCTGCTTGACCATGCCTCCGGGCAGCCGGGGGGCGTGGGCGTCGTCGGCCCGGCGCGACTCGAACACCAGCGCGGACAGGGCGGCGGCGAGGCCGCTCGAGGAGAGGTCGTCCCACAGGCCGTTGCGCAGGCACTCGGCGGCGACGAGGTCCATGTCGGTGTAGATCCGCATCAGCCGCTCACCGGTCGGTGTGACCTCGTCGTTCTCGAGGTAGCCCAGGCTGGTGAGCACGTCGCAGACCCGGTCGAACTGCCGCGCGATCGTGTTGGTGCGCTGCTCGATCCGGCGCCGCAGCGTGCCCGCGTCCCGGTCGAGCTTGTGGTAGCGCTCCGCCCAGCGGGCGTGGTCCTCCCGGTCGGAGCAGCCGTGGCACGGGTGGGCCCGCAGCTCGTTGCGCAGCCGGGTGATCTCCTCCTCGCCGTTGCGCGGCACCCGTCCGCGCGAGGGGCGGCTCCGCGAGGCCCCGGCCTTGCCCGGTGGCGGCGGCGTCAGGTTGTGGGTGCGCGCCCGCAGCATCGAGGCGAGGTCGCGGCGCGCCTGCGGGTTGCGGCCGTTGAACGTCTTGGGGATGCGCAGCCGGGTGAACGCGCGCACCGGCTCGGGGAAGTCGACCATGGAGAGCCGGCGCGCGTGCCGGTCGGCGGTGACCACGTAGGGCCTCGGCCCCTCGCGGTCCGAGCGGACCCCCGGGTCGACGACGACGGCCATCCCGGAGAACCGGCCGGCCGGCACCTCGATCACGTCGCCGGGGCGCAGCGCCTCCAGCGACGCGACGATCTCGTCGCGCCGGTCGGCACGGCGGGCCTTCGCGAGGTTGTTCTCGACGTCGGAGAGCCGGCGGCGCAGGGCGGAGTACTCCATGAAGTCGCCGAGGTGGCAGGTGGCCGCCTCGGCGTACCCCTCGAGCGCCTCCTCGGCCTTGCGCAGCTGCCGGGCGAGCCCGACGACGGCCTTGTCGGCCTGGAACTGCGCGAACGACGACTCGAGCAGCTCGCGCGCGGTGGCGCGGCCGACCTGGTGCACGAGGTTGACCGCCATGTTGTACGACGGGCGGAACGACGACCTGAGCGGGTAGGTGCGGGTCGACGCGAGCCCGGCGACGGCCTTGGGGTCCAGACCCTGCTGCCAGAGCACGACGCCGTGGCCCTCGACGTCGATGCCGCGGCGTCCGGCCCGGCCGGTGAGCTGGGTGTACTCCCCCGGCGTGATGTCGGCGTGCGTCTCGCCGTTCCACTTGGTCAACTTCTCGATGACGACGCTGCGCGCGGGCATGTTGATGCCCAGGGCGAGCGTCTCGGTGGCGAAGACCACCTTGCACCGGCCGGCGGCGAACAGCTCCTCGACGCACTCCTTGAACGTCGGCAGCATGCCGGCGTGGTGCGCCGCGACGCCACGGGAGAGGCCGTCGAGGAAGTCGTGGTAGCCGAGGACGTGCAGGTCCTCGTCGGGGATGTTGCGGCAGCGGTCCTCGACGAACGCGACGATGTCGTCGCGCTCCGCGGGGGTGGTCAGCCGCAGGTTGGCGTTGAGGCACTGGGTGACCGCCGCGTCGCAGCCGACCCGGCTGAAGATGAACACGATCGCGGGCAGCAGGCCCATCGAGTCGAGCTTCTCCACCACGTCGTAGCGCGAGGGCTGCCACGGCCTGCCGCTGCCCTGCCCGCGGGCGCCGGCCCGTCCCCGCGGGCCTCCGCGCTTGCCACGCCGGTCGTTGGTCCGCGCCGAGCGCCAGTCGTCGCGGGCGACGCGCAGCAGCTCGGGGTTGACCTTGGCGCCGGGCTCGCCGGTGCCCTCGTCGGCGAACAGGTCGAAGACCTTCCGGCCGACCATGACGTGCTGGTAGAGCGGCACCGGGCGCCGCTCCTCGACGATCGTGGTGGTGGCGCCGCGGACCGTCTCCAGCCACTCGCCGAACTCCTCGGCGTTGGACACGGTGGCCGAGAGCGAGACCAGCGCCACCGACTCGGGGAGGTGGATGATGACCTCCTCCCAGACCGCTCCGCGGAACCGGTCGGCGAGGTAGTGCACCTCGTCCATGACGACGTAGCCCAGGCCGCTCAGCGTGCTCGAGCCGGCGTAGAGCATGTTGCGCAGCACCTCGGTCGTCATCACCACCACCGGCGCCTCGCCGTTGATGGTGTTGTCGCCGGTCAGCAGGCCGACCTGGTCCACGCCGTACCGCTTCACGAGGTCGGCGTACTTCTGGTTCGAAAGCGCCTTGATCGGCGTGGTGTAAAAGCACTTGCGGCCCTGCTCGATCGCGAGGTGCACCGCGAACTCGCCGACCAGCGTCTTCCCCGAGCCGGTGGGCGCGGCGACCAGGACGCCGTTGCCGGCCTCGAGCTCGTGGCAGGCGCGGACCTGGAAGTCGTCGATCTCGAAGTCGTACATCGCCGCGAAGTCGGTGAACAGCGGCGTGCTCTGACCGCGGCGGAACTGGGCATAGCGCTCGGCTGGAGAGTTCATCACGGCACCAGTACCCGTAACGCGTTCGGCACGCACGTGACCGTGAGCGGCAGCGCGCCGAGCCGCTCGCCGTCGGCGTAGGCGACCACGCCCGGAGCGCCGACGGTCACCTCCTTGACGAGATGGTGCTCGTACTCCGCGATCCGGGTGATCTTGCCGGTGAACAGCTTCGGGTACGACGCCACCAGCTTGCGCTTCGACATCGGCCCGATCACCACCACGTCGAGCAGCCCGTCGTCGAGCACGGCACCCTCCGCGATCCGCAGCCCGCCGCCGAACGAGCGGCCGTTCCCGACGGCGACCACCATCGCGTCGAGCCGGAGCTCCTCGCCGTCGAGGACCAGCGTGTAGGGCAGCGGCTCGAACACGCGCAGCTCGGCGAGTGTCGCCACGTTGTAGCGCATCTGGCCGCGGGGCCAGGTCATGTGGTTGGCCCGTTCGTTGACCTTGGAGTCGAACCCGGCGGCCATCACCGTCACGAAGTACGTCGACCCGGCGCGTGCCAGGTCCACGGTGCGCACCCGAGAGCCGACGACCACGTCGGCCGCCAGCTGCGGGTCGGCGCGCGGGATGTCGAAGTAGCGCGCGACGTCGTTGCCGGTGCCGGACGGGATGATGCCGAGGTTCGTCGACGTGCCGGCGACCGCCTGGACCGCCAGGTGCACCAGGCCGTCGCCGCCGCAGACCACGAGGCTCTCGACGCCGTTCTCGACGGCCTTGCGCGCCAGCTCGGCGGCCTCGTCGCCGTCCTCGCCGACCAGCTCCTCGACCTCGAAGCCTGCCTCTTGGAGGCGGGGCAGCGCGATGGCCGCGGTGCGCCGTCCCCTGCCCCTGCCGGCCGTCGGGTTGGTCAGGAGCGCGATCTGTCTGGCCACGTCTCGGAGAATACGCGGCACGCGGGCGACCGGCGCCACGCCGCACCGGGGGCTAGCCTGTGCCCGACGCACCCACGACGAGGAGGACGCATGTTCGACGCCACCCCCCAGACCGCCACGCTGCCCGACGGCCGCATCCTGGAGTACCTCGTCGAGGGCGCCCCGGACGGCCTGCCTTTGGTCCTGCACCACGGCACCCCGGGATCGGCGGTGCCCTTCCCCAAGGGCTCCGAGGCGGCGGCCGAGCGCGGACTCGCGCTGGTGATGTACACCCGCGCCGGCTACGGCGGGTCCACCCCCAACCCCGGCCGCGTGGTCGCCGACGTGGCCGCGGACATCGCGGGCCTGCTCGACCACCTCGGCCGCGACGAGTTCCTCTCGCTCGGCTGGTCGGGCGGCGGCCCGCACTCACTCGCCTGTGCCGCCCTGCTCCCGGACCGGTGCCGCGCCGCAGCCACGGGGGCCGGCGTCGCGCCGTACCTCAACGGGGACACGCTGGACTTCCTCGACGGCATGGGGCCGGAGAACATCACGGAGTTCTCCGCGGCGCTCGCCGGTCGCCAGGAGCTCGAGCCCTACCTGCGAACCGAGGCGGACGCGTTCATGGCCACGAGCCCCGAGACCATCGCGGACGCGCTCGGCGGCCTCGTCTCCCCCGTCGACAAGGCCTACGCCACCGGTGACCACGCCCGGCGCATGCACGCGTCGTTCAGCAACGGCCTGCGCGAGGGCATCGAGGGCTGGGCCGAGGACGACCTCGCGTTCACCACCGAGTGGGGCTTCGACCTCGACGCGATCAAGGTCCCGGTGTCGGTGTGGCAGGGCGCCCAGGACCTCATGGTGCCGTTCGCCCACGGACAGTGGCTGGCCGAGCACGTCGCCGGGGCGCGCGTCCACCTGTACGACGACGAGGGCCACCTCTCGCTGTGGTCGCAGATGGGCGCGATCTTCGACGACCTGCTCGACCTCGCCGGGCTCACCGGCTCCGACAGGCCGTCCCGGTGACCGGCTGCTCGATCCGGGACGTCCCCGGCCCGGACGGGCGCACTCTCGAGGTGATGACCGGCGGCGCGCCGGACGGCTTCCCGCTGCTGTTCCACTACGGCACCCCGACTGCCGTGGTCGAGGACGACCGGACGCACCGGGTGTGCGCGTCGCTCGGCCTACGGCTGATCTCCTACAGCCGTCCCGGGTACGGC
>JBQCEF010000528.1:0-6605 GCA_051960495.1 Nocardioides sp.
CGCCGGTCCAGCAGGTGCCCGTCCGGGAGCAGCTGCGGCAGTACGGCGAGCAGCCCGACGTACCCCGGGGCCCACAGCCACGACCCCAGCCACGCGGCCCAGCCGCCGAGCGCGACGTCGGGTCCGAGCAGGGCCCACTCCGAGGCGAGCAACGAGCCGCCCTGGGCGACGCCGATCCCGGCCGCGAGCAGCCGCAGCCCCGTGGCGTCGACGTCGCGCAGCACGACCGCGAGCAGGCCGTAGCCGACCGCCGCGGCGAAGCCCATCAGCCAGAACGACGGCTCCGCGGTCCGGCCGGCGGAGGCGTTGACGGCGTGCACCATCGCCCCGGCCAGACCGATGACCACGGCGAGCGCGCCGGGAAGTCCCCTCCTCATGGCAGTCATTGTCGGGGCGCAGGTGTCCCGCCGTCACGGGACTTGATGTCCCGACCCGAGTCGTGACCAGCGGCCGTCGTAGCCGGGACAGCGCCCGGCCCAGGCTCTGCTCATCGACAAGACAGCGGGGCCACCGCCCCTGACCGAGGAGACACCCATGACCAGCATCGCCACCCCGCCCGCCGCCGCCCCGGCCACCGCGTCGTCCGGCCGGATCCGCCCTCCCGCTGCGGTCGTGACCGCGGTCGCGCTCACCGTGCTGATCGCCGCCGTGGGGGGCTACGGGGCGATCTACTTCTCCGGCCTCGACGGCTGGGACGACTTCGACCTGACGTTCCTGGTCGCCTACGACTTCCTGGCGCTGCTCGGCCTGGTCTCGGCGGTCGCGTTCGCCCGTCGCAGCGCGCTCGGGCACGCCGGGCTGGTCACCTACGCCGTGTGGATGAACGTGTTCAACGCCTTCAAGGTCGGCTACATCCACGAGGCCGAGGCCATCCCGTTCTCGGTCGTCGGCCTGCTGATCCTGGTCCTGGCGCTCTCGCGCCCGGCCCGTCGCTACGTCGGCCGCCGCTGACGCCCCACCCCGATTCGTCTGCGGTCCATGGGGTGATTCACGGAGCCCGACCGCAGACGAATCGGGGAGTTCGACCGAACCGGTCCCGCTCCCCGGCTCGGCTTGGGAGAATCTGGGGGTGAACACCCCCCTGGTCGAGGTCAGCGCGCTCTGGGTCCGGTTCGGGCCGGTCGACGCGGTGCGCGGCATCGACTTCTCGGTCCAGGCCGGCAGCGCGACCGCCCTGCTCGGCCGCAACGGCGCCGGCAAGTCGACGACCATGCGCGTGCTCGCCGGCGTCATCCCGCCGACCGGGGGCTTGGTCACCGTGGACGGTCTCGACATCCGTCGCGACACCCTCGCGGTGAAGCGGCTCAGCGGCTACTGCCCCGACGTCGGCGGGCTGGTCCCGCGGGCGACGCCGTGGGAGCACCTGCAGCTCGCTGCGCGCTTGCGCCGGCTGCCCGACGGGTGGGAGGAGCGGGCCCGGGACCTGCTGGAGCGGTTCGACCTCGGCGGCGCCGCGCACCGCGTCACCGCCGGGTTCAGCCACGGCATGGGCCGACGGATGTCGGTGATCCTCGCCTCGTTCCACCAACCCAAGGTGCTGCTGCTCGACGAGCCGTTCGACGGGGTGGACCCACTCGGCGTCGAGGCGACCATGGACGTGATCGCCGACGCCCGCGCCGCCGGCAGCGCCGTGCTGGTGTCGACGCACCTGCGCGAGCTCGCCGTCGAGGCCTGCCAGGACGCGATCGTGCTGCGCGGCGGCTCGGCCGTGGCGGCCGTGCCCGCGGCCGAGATGACCGGAGAGGCGGGCGCCGGTGTCTACCGCGCTCTCCTCGACTGAGCGGGACGGCGCCGGCGAGCCCGGCGTGTGGCGGCGAGCCGTGCAGGCGACCGCGGACGTGGGCCCGCTGCTGCGCTTCCGCGCCGCCGGGCTGCGCGGCCGGTCGCGCACCGCGGTGCTGGCCGGGTTCGCGTTCATCCTGGTCGTGACGCTGCTCGTCTCGTGGCTGCCCGGCTACCTCCCCGAGGGCGACGAGCGTCGCAGCGAGACGCTGCTGCTGCTGCCCACCGGCTACATCGGCGTGCTGGTCATCGCGATCGTGGCCGCGGCCGCGTCGGGCGGCGGGCGCGAGCTGCTGCCTCGTGAGCAGGCGGTCGCGTTCCCGGTCAGTCCCGCTACGGACCACCTCGGCGCGCTGCTGATGGCGCCGCTCAACATCGCCTGGCTGCTGCAGTCGTGGACGCTGCTGGGCGCCACCGCCTACGTCGTGGGGCCGAAGTGGCAGCTGGTGCTGGCGCAGGTGCCGGTGCTGATCTGGCTGGCCGCGGCCACCTCGCTGGCCCAGGTGGTCGCCTGGTCGGTCGAGTGGCTGCGTCGCGGCCCGCACGGCGTGCTCGCCGTACGCACGCTGCTGGCCGTCTTCGCCAGCACGCTCGCGACCCTGATCGTGACCGACCGGCTCGTGCCCGTCCTGGACCGCAGCCCGACCGTGCGGATCACGATCGGTGTCCTGTACGGCGCCGACGGGCAGCTGTGGCCGTGGGGGAAGGTCGTCGTGGCGCTGCTCGCGATCACGCTCGTGGCGATCGTCGCCGGCGCCGTGGTCGCGCGGGGCGTCGCCGGCCGGCCCGCGATCGACGAGCTGCGCGCCGAGAGCTCCCTGCGTGAGCCGCGGACCAACCCCGCCTCGGACCTCGTTGCGCTGGTGCGCACCGACCGGGCCGGGATCTGGCGCTCGGTCCCGCTGCGCCGCGGCCTCGCGGTGCTCGCGCTGCTGCCCGGCCTGGTGGCGCTCGCCGGCGGGCTCGAGTGGTCGATGTTGAGCATCCTGCCCGGACTCGTCGCCTCCGGCGGCGCGCTGTTGTTCGGCGTGAACTCCTGGAGCCTGGACGGCCGGGGCGCGCTGTGGCGCGACAGCCTGCCGGTCTCGCCCAAGCTGGTGTTCACCGCCCGGGTGATCGTGCTCGTCGAGGTCTTGCTGCTGGCCACCGGCCTGACGCTGCTGCTCGGCTCGCTGCGCGCCGGGTCGCCGACCGCGTCGCAGCTGGCGTCGGTGCTGTGCTGCGCGAGCGTGGTGACGCTGCAGGTCGTCGCGACCTCGCTGCGGTGGTCGGTGCGACGCCCGTTCTCCGTCGACCTGCGCAGCGCTCGGGCGACCCCGGCGCCGCCGGTCGTGATGGTCGGCTACTCCGCGCGGCTGGCGATGACCACCACGCTCACCGGGATGCTGTTCGGCGCGGCCAGCTACGCGTCGTGGGGCTTCCCGGTGCTGCTCGCCCTGCCGTTCGTGCTGTTCTCCGCCGCCAAGCTGGTCTCCACTGCCGACGGCTGGGCGAACCCGGAGACCCGCTCGCGGGTGGTCGCGACCGTCGCGAGCTGAGCTGCGTCGTACGGCCGGGACCGGTCCGCTCAGCCGATGTGCCGCACGAAGACGTCGGTCAGCTCGTTGTCGTCACCGGGCACGAGATCGTCGGCGTGCGAGTCGAAGACGACCGTGCTGCCGTCCGACGAGATGGCACCTCCAGAGCTCTGACCGTCGGCCGGCGAGCCGTCCGACGCCCGGGAGACGAGTCCCGTGCTGCCCTCGGCGAGGTCGCGGATGAACACGGCCAGCTTCGAGGTGCCGCCCGGAACGAGGTTGGTCGCGACCGAGCTGAAGACGACGTAGCGGCCGTCCCTGGAGACGGCGGCGTGCTCCGTCCAGGTGGTGTAGGCCTGGCTCTGCCCGTTGCTCTGCCCGCCGCCCTCCGGCACCGAGACCCGGCGGGTCGTGCCGCGCTTGCGGTCCCTGAGGAACACGTCCCACTCCTGGTTGGTGTCACGACGCACCAGCGTCGAGGCCACCGAGCTGAACACCACGTATCGACCGGTGGCCGAGATCGAGGCGCCCATGCTGCCCTTGTCCGCCCGCTCGCCGCGACTGCTCTCGGACACCAGCCGCGGGTGACGCTCGCGCAGATCGCGGACGTAGATGTCGCGCGTGCGGTTGCGGTCCCGCTTCACCAGGCGGGCGGAGGAGGTCCAGGCGACGTGACGACCGCTGCGCGAGATCGACGGATGCTCGTTGAGCTGGGGCTCCGAGCCCGCGAACCGGTTCACCGAGACCAACCGAAGCTTCCCCGTGGCAAGGTCGATGCGGTAGACGTCCTGAGCGTTCTCCTCGCTGCGGTCACGCCGGACCAGGTTGGCCGTGGTGACGAACGCGACGAACCGGCCGTTGCCCGAGAGGGCCGGTGCCCAGACAGGGGCGGGCTCGCCGTCCGACTCGACCCGAACCTGTCGTGTCGTGTGACTGACCAGGTCGCGGACGAAGGTGCCACCCGGAGTCGACCCGTCCGGGACGAGGGTGCTCGATCCGGACTGGAACAGCACTGTCCGGCCGTCGGCGGAGATCTGGGCGTTCCAGCTCATCAGGTCGCCTTCGGCACCGTCGCCGACCGACGCGCGAGTGGTCACGCCGGTGCGCAGGTCGCGCCGGAACACGTCGCCGACGCCGTTGGTGTCACCCTCGACGAGGTTGTCCGCATCGGACGCGAACGCGACGTAGCGGCCGTCCGCGGACACGGAGGGTCCGGTGCTCGCGCCGTCGGGCTCGGCGCCTGCCACCCCGACCGAGGCCCGTCGCGTCGGGCCCAGGTCGGCGCCGAGCGCCGGTGCCGCCACCGCGAGGGGGACGGTGAGAGCCGTGGCGATGCCGACGAGCGCTGCCCTGCGTCGATTCATGCGGTCCCCCGAGGCTCGCCGCGGCACCATGCCGCCGGCGGTGGCGGCAGTCTACGGCCCGGTGGGGGAAGCGGCGGCCCGGATCGTTCAGCCCAGGTGCCGGACGAACACGTCGGCGCGCCACAACCGGTCGCCGGGCACCAGGTCCCGGGCGCGCGAGGTGAACGCGATGGTGGACCCGTCGGCAGAGAGGACCCCGCTGACGCTTTCATGGTCCCCTGGCGTCCCGTCGCCGGTTGCCGACACCAGCGTCGTGGTCCGCGTCGCTCGGTCGCGCAGGAACACGTCCGGCTCCTCGTTGTCGTCGCCGTGTGTGAAGTTCGTGGCGGCGGACCAGAACACGACGTACCTCCCGTCCCGGGAGATCACCGGTCGACCCGGGGTGACCAGGCTGACGCTGTTCCCCTGCCGGCCACGCCGGTCGACGGACACGCGATGCGTGGTCCCGCGGCGACGGTCCCGCACGAACACGTTGCCGTTGTCATTGGCCTTGCGCCCCAGGTTGGACGCCGCCGAGCTGAACACGACGTAACGACCCGTGGCGGAGATGCCCGGGCTGGAACCCCCGGTGTCGGCTGCGACCTCGCGGCTGTTGACCGACATCCGGCGCAGTGATCCCCGCCGCATGTCGCGCAGATAGACGTCCTGGAGGTTGTTCCGGTCCCGGCGCAAGAGCCGTGCGGACGACTCGAAGACGACGAAGCGGCCACTGCGTGACAGCGCCGGGTCCCAGCTGCGTTGCCCGGACCTGTCCCGGAATCGGCGGAGCGACACCAGCCGGGTCTTCCCGGTGCGCACGTCGACGCGGTAGATGTCGGTGGCGCGGGCCCCGTTGCGGTCGCGCTCCACCAGCCTCGCGCCGGTGGTGAACGCGACGTACCGGCCGTTGCCGGAGAAGGAGATCTCGCGGTCCTCGATCGTGCCGCGCTCGGAGCCGAAGACGCGCTGCGTGGAGCTGGTGAGCAGGTCGCGCACGTAGATCCCGCCGGCCGGGGTGGGACCGTCGACGTCGAGGTCGGTGGCGTCGGAGAGGAAAGCGACGTACCGCCCGTCGTCGGAGATCCGCGGTGACACGCTGGACCCCTGCGACTGGCTGCCTCCCGGTCCCACGGACAGCCGCTCGGTGGTTCCGCTCTGCCGGTCGCGCACGAACACGTCGGACACCCCGTTGGTGTCGCCTTCGACGAGGTCGGAGGACTCGGACGAGAAGGCAACGAAGCGACCGTCACCGGAGAGCGACGAACCGAGGTAGCTCCAGGCGTCGCCCTCACCGCCGTCCAGGGACACCGACACTCGCTCGATCGGTCCCAGCTCGGGCGGTTCGGCTGCTCCGGCCGTCGCTCCACCCGTCGCCACGGCGACACCGGCCACGACCGTCGCGAGCCCGGCAAGAAGGCCCCGTCGATTCACTTGCTCCCCCGTGATCACGTGGTTACTGCGGGGCCGGGGCGCCGCTGGTGCACTTCATCATCGGCGCGATGAGGTCCTGACCGGCCTCTTCCTGCTTGCCGCTGAACATCTTGGTGAACAGGTCGCGCAGCGCGTCCTCGGTCATGACGCCCTCGATGCAGTCCTTGGTCTTGGCGTCGAGGTCACCCATCGACTGCAGCATCATCTGCTGCACGTCGGCGCACTCGAAGAGCGTGTCGGAGGCGGCCTTGGCGTCCTCGGTCGACATCTTCACGGTCTGCAGGCCCTCGGCGGTCTTCAGGTCCTTGGTGAGGAAGCCGTACTTCTGCAGGTCCTCGGTGCCGATCTCGTCGACGAAGCCCTGGCCGATGCAGTCCGCCTCCTTCTGCTTCATCGCGAAGACGTCGTTGGCGCCGGCCGACTGCTGGTCCTTCATGATCGAGTCCGAGATGGCCTTCGCGGCCTTGTCGTCGTCCCCGCTCCCACCGCACGCGGTGAGGGTGAGCAGGAGGGCGGCGCCGGCGGTCGATCT
>JBQCEF010000529.1:0-12741 GCA_051960495.1 Nocardioides sp.
CGACTTTCCCTTGTGTATTTGCCGAAAACTCGGCGAAAAAGCCCGGAAGTCAAAGGGTGGCGGGCTTCCAGGCAGGTCGCGACGCCTCGAACGCGGTGATGTCGTCCTCGTGCGACAGCGTGATCCCGATGTCGTCGAGGCCCTCCAGCAGGCGCCAACGGGTGTAGGGGTCGATGTCGAACGGCGCCACCAGGTCGCCCGCGCGCACCTCGCACGCCTCGAGGTCGACGGTCACCTCGACGGCGGGATCGGCCTCCGTCAGCTCCCACAACCGCTCGACGACGTCTTGCGACACCTGGCCGGCGAGCAGGCCCGCCTTGCCGGAGTTGCCGCGGAAGATGTCGGCGAACCGGCTCGACAGCACAGCCCTGAAGCCGTAGTCCATCAAGGCCCAGACCGCGTGCTCGCGAGACGATCCGGTGCCGAAGTCCGGACCCGCGACCAGGACCGAAACCCCTTGCCGCTCGGGCTTGTTCAGCACGAAGTCGGGGTCGTTGCGCCACGCACCGAACAGGCCGTCCTCGAAGCCGGTGCGGGTCACCCGCTTGAGGTAGACCGCCGGGATGATCTGGTCGGTGTCGACGTTGCTGCGCCGCAGCGGCAGGGCGGTGCCGGTGTGGCTGGTGAACTTCTCCATGTCGTTCTCCGGTTCTCGGTCGCGAGGTCAGGACAGCGGGGGCAGGTCGGCCGGCGAGGCCAGATGGCCGGTCACGGCCGTGGCAGCGGCGACCAGCGGCGAGACGAGGTGCGTGCGACCGCCCTTGCCCTGCCGACCCTCGAAGTTGCGGTTGGACGTCGATGCGCTGCGTTCCCCCGGCGCGAGCTGGTCGGGGTTCATGCCCAGGCACATCGAGCAGCCCGCCCCTCGCCACTCGCCGCCGGCCTCCTTGAAGACCACGTCGAGCCCCTCGTCCTCGGCCTGCAGGCGCACCCGCACCGAGCCCGGTACGACGAGCAGGCGGGTGTCCGCGGCGACGGTGCGGCCCTTGATCACCTCGGCCGCGGCCCGCAGGTCCTCGATCCGGCCGTTGGTGCAGGAGCCGACGAAGACGGTGTCGACCTTGACCTCGCGCCTCGGCGTCCCGGCGGTGAGTCCCATGTACTCCAACGCCTTCTCGGCGGCGATCCGGTCGCCCTCGTCGGCGAAGTCCTGCGGCGACGGCACGCTCCCCCCCAGGGGCACGCCCTGGCCGGGGTTGGTGCCCCAGGTCACGAACGGCGTCATCTGCGAGGCGTCGAGCAGGATCTCCTTGCCGAACGTCGCGTCCTCGTCGGTGACCAGCGTCTTCCAGTGCGCCAACGCGGCGTCCCAATCGGCTCCCTTCGGCGCCTCGGGGCGTCCCTCGATGTAGTCGAAGGTCGTCTGGTCCGGCGCGATCATCCCGGCCTTCGCGCCCCACTCGATCGACATGTTGCAGATCGTCATCCGCGCCTCCATCGAGAGCTCCTCGATGGCCGAGCCGCGGTACTCCACGATGTAGCCCTGGCCGCCACCGGTCCCGGTGTGCGCGATCAGCGTGAGCACCAGGTCCTTGGCGGTGACGCCCTCGGGCAGCGACCCGTTGACGGTGACCGCCATCGTCTTGGGCTTGGCCTGCGTGAGGGTCTGCGTGGCCAGCACGTGCTCGACCTCGCTGGTCCCGATGCCGAACGCGATCGCCCCGAACGCCCCGTGCGTGGAGGTGTGCGAGTCACCGCACACGATCGTCATGCCGGGCTGGGTCAGCCCGAGCTGCGGGCCGACGACGTGCACGATGCCCTGCTCGACGTCACCGAGCGGGTGCAGTCGCACGCCGAACTCCTCGGCGTTGCGGCGCAGCGTCTCGACCTGGGTCCGCGATACCGGGTCGGCGATCGGCTTGTCGACGTCGAGCGTCGGGACGTTGTGGTCCTCGGTCGCCAGTGTGAGGTCGGGTCGGCGCACCTTGCGGCCGGCCAGCCGCAGGCCCTCGAACGCCTGCGGCGAGGTGACCTCGTGAATGAGGTGGAGGTCGATGAACAGGAGGTCCGGCTCTCCCTGCGCGCTCCGGACGACGTGCTCGTCCCACACCTTCTCCGCAAGGGTCTTGCCCATGACGCTCTCCTCGTTCCTCGTCGACGTCCTCTGACCGCCATTCTGCGCCCGATCTCGGCTTGCTTTCCAGCATGCGAGACGGCATTATCAGAGTATGGACAACTCTAGCGGAGTCGGCGTTCTCGACAAAGCCGCCCTGGTGCTCTCGGCCCTCGAGTCCGGCCCGGCCACGCTGGCCGGGCTCGTGGCGGGCACCGGGCTGGCCCGCCCGACGGCACACCGCCTCGCCGTCGCCCTCGAGCACCACCGCCTGGTGGCGCGCGACATGCAGGGCAGGTTCGTGCTCGGCCCCCGTCTCGCCGAGCTCTCCGCGGCCGCCGGCGAGGACCGGCTGCTCGCGGCGGCCGGTCCCGTCCTCGCGCGACTGCGCGACATCACGGGCGAGTCCGCCCAGCTCTGGCGCCGCCAGGGCGAGTACCGCGTCTGCGTCGCCGCCGCCGAGCGGCCCTCCGGCCTGCGCGACACCATCCCGGTCGGCTCCCAGCTGACCATGCGCGCCGGCTCGGCCGCTCAGGTGCTGCTCGCCTGGGAGGACCCGGAGCGGATGCACCGCGGCCTGCAGAACGCGGCCTTCTCGGCCACGGCGCTGTCCGGCATCCGGCGCCGCGGCTGGGCGCAGTCGGTCGGCGAGCGCGAGCAGGGCGTCGCCTCGGTGTCCGCGCCGGTGCGCTCCCCCTCGGGCAAGATCATCGCGGCGGTGTCGGTCTCCGGCCCCCTGGAGCGGCTGTCGCGTCAGCCCGGACGCATGCACGCCCCCGCCGTACTCGCTACGGCCGAGCGGCTGTCGGAGTCGCTGCGCCGCGCAGCCGAGTGACCCGCTAGAACAACGCGTCCTGCTCGAGGTCGAGCAGCGCCTGCTTGCGCTCCACTCCCCCGGCGTAGCCACTGAGCAGACCGTTCGCGCCGACCACCCGGTGGCACGGGATGACGATGCCGATCGGGTTGCGTCCGTTGGCCGCGCCCACAGCGCGCGAGGCCCCGGCGTTCATCTCGAGCCGCTGCGCGATCTCGCCGTACGACGTGGTCTCGCCGTACGGGATCTTGCGCAGCTGTTCCCACACCCGCAGCTGGAACGGCGTGCCATCGGGCCGGAGCGGCAGGTCGAACTCCTTGAGGTCGCGCGCGAAGTACGCCGTCAGCTGGCGGGCCGCCTCGGCGAGCAGCGGATTGTCGTCGTCCCGGTCGCCCACCGGCCGTCCGGCCGAGCGTGCCGCGGCCACGGCGGTCGAGGACCGCGGTGAGGTCGCCGGCTCGGCCACCGGTCCGACGAACTCGACCGCGGTGACGGCGTCACGGTGCGCGACGATCCTGACCGGGCCGAGCGGGGAGTCGATCTGGGTCCACATGGCTTCTCACTTCTCCTTCGGGTCCGAGCCTAGGTCGCTCGTCGAGGTCCACAGGTGCATCAGGGCGTAGGAGCGCCACGGACGCCATCGATCCGCGAGGTCACTCGCGGCGGCCGGGTCCTGCCCCAGGCGGGCCAGCGCGTGCCGCACTCCCACGTCGGTCGGGAGGAAGACGTCCGGGTCGCCGAGCGCGCGGAGCGCGATGTAGTCCGCGGTCCACGGGCCGATCCCCGGCAGCTCGAGCAGGCGGGACCTGACCTCGGCGCGGTCGGCGCTGCGGTCCAGCGCGATCTCGCCCGACGCCAGCGCCTCGCACAACCCGACCAAAGCCCGGCCGCGTGCGCGGGGCATCGGCAGCTCGGTGGGGTCGAGGCCGGCCAGCGCCTCGACGGTCGGGAACAGCCGTGTCAGCGCGAGATCGTCCCCGGGCACCGGCTCGCCGTGCTGGGCCGTCAGACGTGCGGCGACCGTGGCGGCACCGGCGACCGACACCTGCTGACCCAGCACCGCCCGCACGGCGACCTCGTGGCCCTCGACGTGGCCCGGCACGCGCAGCCCGGGGCGAGCGCGCAGCAGCGGTGCCAGCAGGGGGTCCTCGCCGAGCGCGTCGGCGACCGCCACCGGGTCGCAGTCGGCGTCCACCAGCCGGCGGCAGCGCTCCACGGCCGCAGGGACGTCGCGCAGGTCCCCGACCTCCAGCCGGCACCGCACGTGCCTGGCCTCGGCGTCGTCGTCCAGCTCCAGGCGCACCCGTCCGTGCCCGTGGGGCAACGCCAGGGTCCGCGCGTACCAGCCAGGTCCGGAGGCTTCCACACCCGCGATCGCGCGAACGGCGAGGAACGCCAGCAGGTCTGCCCCGTCGAACGGCGCCCGGACCGCCAGCCGGAGCTCGAGCTGGCCGGCGGCCGAGGTCCGGACCGCTCCCCCGCGCAGCTGCGTGGGCGAGGCGGCGTAGACCTCGCGGACGGTGTCGTTGAACTGCCGGATGCTCGAGAAGCCGGCGGCGAACGCGACGTCGGCGAACGACATCGCGGTGGTCTCGATCAGCACGCGCGCGGTCTGGGCACGTCGAGCCCGGGCGAGCGCGAGCGGGCCCGCCCCGAGCTCGGCGACCAGGACGCGGTCGAGGTGCCGGGTGGTGTAGCCCACCCGCCGGGCGAGCCCGGCCACGCCGTCGCGCTCCACGACGCCGTCGGCGATCAGCCGCATCGCACGCCCGGCCACGTCGGCCGCGACGTCCCAGTCCGGGGAGCCCGGCGTCGCGTCGGGAAGGCAACGCTTGCAGGCCCGGAACCCGGCGGCCTGGGCGGCGGCCGCGGTCCGGTGGAAGGTCACGTTGCGGCGACGCGGCGTGAGCGCCGGGCAGGACGGGCGGCAGTAGATCCTGGTGCTGGTCACCCCGGTGTAGAACACCCCGTCGAAACGCGGGTCCCGGCTCTTCACCGCCCGGTAGCAGACCTCGGGGTCGATCACGTCCATGCAGCGATCCTGCCCCGCGCCGTGACCCTGCGCTAGCGGAAATCAGACATCGCCGTCGTGTCGTCGCGCGAGCAGGCTGATGCTCGACACACCGTACGTCGTGGTGGCGCCTACGGCACGCGAGGAGACGAACCGGTAGTCGTTCTCCCGGAGGGCCTCGATGTCGAAGCCGGCGTCGCGGATCATCGCGAGGTAGTCGTCGCGCTGGACGGCCCCGCCGATGCACGCCGCCCAGAGCGAGGCGTCGCAGGTGACCCCCTCCGGCAGCTGCGTCGCCGTCACGATGTCCGCCAGGGCCAGCCGGCCCCCGGGGCGCAGGATCCTGGCCGCCGCCCGGAACACCGCCGTCTTGTCCGGCGAGAGGTTGACCACTCCGTTGGAGATGATCACATCCATCGACGCCGGGTCGACCGGCGGCCGTTCGATGTAGCCCTTCAGGAAGACGATGTTCGTGAGTCCGGCGGTCGCCGCCAATCGGGTTGCCTTGTCGAGCTGGGCAGGCGTCATGTCGACGCCGACCACGGATCCGGCAGGACCCGCCGCGACGGAGGCCAGGAAGCTGTCGGTCCCCGACCCGCTGCCGAGATCGAGGACGGCGTCGCCCGGCGCGATCGCGACGAGGTCGAGGAAGTAGCCGACGCCGGCGAACGAGTCGACCGCCTCGCTGGGGATGGCGTCCAGGTCTCGCGCGGGGTAGCCGAGGTGCTCGGCCAGCGGCCTGCCCGTCTCGAAGTGGAACTTCTCCTTGGGGGTCAGTGCCACCGCTTCATACATTGCCTTGACCCGGGCCTCGAGCTCGACGGTGTCCACCCGTGGAGTTGTCGGTGCCGTCATGACGCGCTCTCCTTCTCGCGGCGGGAACGGTCCCGGCGCGAAGGTGCTTCGCCTGGGCGCTCGGCGATGTCCGAGGGCCGGGCCACGACGTTCGACATGTCAGTAGCTGAACGTGGTGGCCGGCTCGTCGCCGATCCAGTTCCACATCGGGACGGTGCCGTTGATCTCGGCTCCTGTGATCAGCGACTCGGGGTCGAGCTGGCGCGCGTTCACGCAGAACGGGCACACGAAGTACCTGCCGCCGGCGGCTTCGTAGCGTTTCACCAGGTCGACGAGGGGAGGACAGCCGTCACAGCCGATGCCGACGGCGACACCCGGGACCGCCAGTCGGACCGCCTCCTTGGTGAGGAACATCAGGGTCTCGCGACCTGTCTCCGCCGCGCCGACCGCGACGAGGAAGGCGACGGTGACCTTCTCCGTGTCCTCCAGGCCTGTGGTGAGGCTGACGACCACTTTGCTCATGAGAGGCTCCTACGTCCGTGCCGAATCGAGTGATCCGACGCTATGAACCGGTCGAAGCGGTGTCGTCGGGTGAACTACCGACAAATCTCGTTAGACCTCGAGCGGGTCGAGCAGTCCGTTGCGCAGGGCGAACAGCGTGGCCGCGGAGCGCGAGGACGCGCCGGTCTTCATGTAGATCCGTTCGACGTGGGTTGCGGCGGTGCGACGCGAGACCCCGAGCCGGGCAGCGACCTCGCTCGTCGCCGACCCGCGGGCGATCAGCACCAGCACCTCCACCTCGCGCGCGGTCAGCCCGGCGGGCCCCGCCACCCTGCGACGACCACCCGCACCCGCCGCCGCGAGCACGGCGTCCACCGCGTCTGCGTCGAGCCGTCCTGCGCGAGCCTCACCCCGCATGCTCGCCGCGGCATCCTTCAGCGTCCTCGGGTCACGGCCTGCCCGAGGCTCGGTCAGCGTCCGGAAGGCGCACGCGGCCGCGAGCACCCGTCCCGGCATCGGAATGACCGCGGCCCCCACTCCCCGGTGATAACCGCTGCCATCCATCCGCTCGTTGGCGTACGACGCGACGGCGCCGATCCGGCCGAGCGCAGCAGGACGCGCCAGCACACGCTCGGTGTAGTACGAGCTGGCTCGGACGCGCTCCCACTCGGTCGCCGACAGCTCCCCCTGTTTGTCGAGGATCGTCGACGGCACGCCGTGCAGGCCGATGTCGTGCACGAAGCCGGCCCGCCGGGTCGCCGACGCCTCAGCAGGGGACAGGCCAAGGTGCTGCGCCGCGACCCCCGCGAGGGTGGCCACACCGCTGGAGTGACCCGCACGGTTCGGGGAACGCAGGTCGGTGAAGTCCGCCAACGCAGCCAGGGACTCGTCGAGCTCCTCACCCGGCAGGGCACACCGCAGCCCGGGGACGTCCGCGAGCAGGGCGCCGATGTCCTGGTGGTCCTCCAACGCCGGAAGCACGTCGGCGGCGATGTCACAGAAAGCGTCCGCGAGCTGGGGGTCGAACTGCGTACCGCGCCGTGCGCGCGCCACCCGGACCGCCGCATCCACCCCACCGTTGCGGTGATGCACCTCGGCGACGTCGGCGACGTGGAAGAGGCGAACCCACGGCGAGAGATCGTCTCCTCCGATGTCGTCGGGAACGCCACGTCCGTCCCACCGGGCAAAGAACTGCTTGACCGCGGCCGACACCGCGTCATCGAGACCGAGCCGCTCGGCCAAGGTGGACGTGATCAGGCAGTGTGCCTGGATCCCCCGCATCAGCCGACGACCCCCCGTGGCGACGATCGTGGCCGCCACCTTCGCTCGAGCCGCGGGAGACCCGCCGGCGCCGGCGTGACCGAGGAAGAACCGGTATCCGGACATGCCCCCGAGGTTCGCGCCGTAGCTGTCGGCACGGAAGGCGATGTCGTCACCGAAGGACGCAGCCACTTCCGGGGCGTCGGCGACGCAGCCGACCCACGACAGCATGGCGACGTAGAACAGCGCCGCTTGCTCGTCATCGGGCAACCCGACGTGAGCGCCGAGCCGGGCGGCGATCCGCCAGGACCGCAGCAGGTGCTCCATCGGCTGCCCGAGGCCCAGGTCGGTGGCGAGCGAGTACGCAGCCAGCAACTCGGCCAGCGTGATCCCCGAGTCGTGGGTGTCCTGCACACGCATCAGAGTAGAGCTCGCGAACCGGTGGTGGCTGCTCCTGACCCGGAAATGACGAGGCTCCCGGACCCAACTCGTGGGTCCGGGAGCCTCGGTGCCTCGCGACACCGTGGTACCCCCGACGGGATTCGAACCCGCGCTACCGCCTTGAGAGGGCGGCGTGCTAGGCCACTACACAACGGGGGCCTGAACCGGGCGAAACTCTAGCAGTTGCAGGAGATTCGGCCGAATCGCTGGGGTACTAGGACTCGAACCTAGACTAACTGGACCAGAACCAGTCGGGCTGCCAATTACCCCATACCCCATGGGATGCGACTTCTTGCGAAGCCCGGATGAGAATACACGTCGACCGGGTCGGCACCAAAAACGGGGAGGCCCCCGACGGCACCCAGGTGAGCGCCCTCACACCGTGGCGACGGCCGGCTCCTCGGCGAGGGTCTCCCGCGGCGGCGAGGTGGTCGTCTCGACGTTCATCCGGTGTGCCACCCACGCCACCAGCAGGGCGTAGAGACCCGACTGGGTGAGCGTCAGCGGGATGTTCCACCAGCCCACCTCGGAGACCGTCAGGGTCTCGGTCAGGTCGCCGAACGCGAGGGCGAACCCGTAGGCCAGGAAGTTGTTCAAGATGTGCAGCGCGATGCCCGCCTCGAGGCCGCCGGTGCGGATGACGAGCCAGCCGGCGATCAGGCCGAACATGAACCGGTCGAAGAACAGCGGGAAGTTCTGCCCGCCGTGCGCGAGGGCGAACAGCGTGGCGGTCACCAGGATCGCGATCCACTTGCCCACGGCGCGGTTGGCGAAGAGCGAGCCGACCGCCATCAGCAGGTAGCCGCGGAACAGGTACTCCTCCCCCGCGGCCTGGAACGGTGTGGTGAGCAGCACGATGACCGCGATCGCGGCGGTGGTCGTGGTGAAGTCGTTGAGCGGGCCGGTGTCGGTCTCGTTCTGTCCCGGGAGCAGCGCACCGACCGCGAGCTGCGCGACGAGGGCGACGACGGCGAGGCCGAGGCAGACGAACAGGAACCGCCACCGCAGCCGCGGGCGCACGGAGGCCAGCCACCGAGGGCGCATGCGGTGGATCACCCGGATCGAGAACCAGGTGACCAGGATCATCGACCCGAGCACCAGGTTGAGGTAGAGCAGTGCTGCCGGATCCACCGTCTGCAAGGTGGCGGCCTTCTCGAACGTCTCGAGGAAGGGCCCGCCCTCGACCCACACGCCCAGCGCGAGGACCGGCAGCAGCACCAGCGGCATCACGATGAGCATCCCGAGCAGGCCGACCACGATGCCCACGACCGGCTTCCACGCGGCGTAGGTCCAGGTGCGCAGCATCTGGTGGTAGGGCGTCGGCGCGGCGTGCGGGAACGTCGGCAACGCGGGCTGGTAGGCCTGCTGGACCGGCGGCTGCCAGTACGTCGGAGCGGGGTACGCCGGCTGCGGCGGCGGCCACGACGGGTCCGGGGGCCGCGACACCGGCGTCTCCTCGCTCACCTGGATCAGTGCTCCTGAGCGCTGCTCAGCCGGGCCATCGAACGCTCACGCCCGAGCAGCTCGAGGCTCTCGAACAACGGCGGCGACACCCGTCGGCCGGTGATCGCCACGCGCACCGGACCGAACGCGTTGCGCGGCTTCAGCCCGAGCTCCTCGACGAGCGCCGCGCGAAGGGCCTCGTCGATCGCGCCGGTCTCCCAGGTCTCGAGCGACGCGAGCGCGTCCGCAGCCGCCTTCACGACGGCCTTGCCGTCCTCGTTGAGCAGCTTCTCGGCGTCGGCGGGGTCGCGCTCGAAGGAGCTCTCGTCCACGAACAGGAAGCCGAGCATCTCCACCGACTCCGACAGCGTCGTCATCCGCTCCTGCACCAGCGGCGTCGCTGCCGCCAGCAGCGCCCGCTGCTCGTCGCTCACGTGCTCGTCGAGGACGCCCGCGGCCTGCAGCACCGGCACGAGACGGTTGGCGAGGTCCTCCACCGGCAGCGCCCGCAGGTGCGTGGCGTTGATCGCCTCGGCCTTCTTCAGGTCGAAGCGCGCGGGGTTCGGGTTGACCCGGTCGATCTCGAAGGCGGCCACCATCTCGTCCATCGAGAAGATGTCGCGGTCCTCCGCGATCGCCCACCCCAGCAGCGCGAGGTAGTTGAGCAGGCCCTCCGGGAGGAAGCCGCGGTCGCGGTAGCCGAGCAGGTTGGACTCCGGGTCGCGCTTGGACAGCTTCTTGTTGCCCTGGCCCATCACATAGGGCAGGTGACCGAATCGAGGGGTGCGGCCGTTGCCGACCCCGATCTCCGCGAGGGCGTCGTACAACGCGATCTGGCGCGGGGTGGAGGAGAGCAGGTCCTCACCGCGCAGGACGTGGGTGATCTCCATCAGCGCGTCGTCGACGGGGTTCACCAGCGTGTAGAGGGGATGGCCGTTGCCGCGGACCAGCACGTAGTCGGGCACGTTCTCGGGCTGGAAGGTGATGTCCCCGCGCACCAGGTCGTCGAAGGTGATCGGCTGGTCGGGCATGCGGAACCGCACGACCGGGCGGCGGCCCTCGGCCTCGAAGGCGGCGACCTGCTCCGCGGACAGCTCGCGGCAGTGGCCGTCGTACCCGGGGGCACGTCCCTCGGAGCGCGCCTTCTCGTTGCGCTCGTCGAGCTCCTCGGTGGAGCAGAAGCAGTGGTAGGCGCGACCCGCGTCGAGCAGCCTGCGCGCCACGTCGGCGTAGAGGTCGTAGCGCTCGGACTGGCGGTAGGGACCGAACGGGCCCCCCACCTCGGGACCCTCGTCCCAGTCGAAGCCGAGCCAGCGCATCACCTCGAGCAGCGTCTCGTAGGACTCCTGGGAGTCCCGCGCCGCGTCGGTGTCCTCGATCCGGAAGACGAACGTGCCGCCGTGGTGGCGGGCGAACGCCCAGTTGAACAGCGCCGTGCGGGCCAGACCCACGTGCGGCGAGCCGGTCGGGGAAGGGCAGAAGCGCACGCGCACGCCCGAGGACGCAGCAGCTGCGTCGTTACTGGTCACGAGAAACCACCTTGTTGGTCAGGGAACCGATGCCGGCGATGGTCACCTCGACCTCGTCGCCGACGTTCATGGGACCGACGCCCTCGGGGGTGCCGGTGAGGATCACGTCGCCGGGCAGCAGCGTCATGACCGAGGAGACGTAGGACACCAGCGCCGGCACGTCGAAGATCATGTCCTTCGTGGTGCCGTCCTGCACCAGGTCGCCGTTGAGGTGCGTGGTGAGCTTCAGGTCGCCGGTGTCGAGCTCGGTCTCGATCCAGGGCCCGAGCGGGCAGAACGAGTCGAAGCCCTTGGCCCGGGTGAACTGCACGTCGCTCTTCTGCAGGTCGCGTGCGGTGACGTCGTTGCCGACCGTGTAGCCGTAGACCACGTCGGGCACCCGCTCCGGGGTCACGTCACGGCAGATGCGACCGATGACCACGGCCAGCTCACCTTCGTAGTGCAGGTTGCTGGTCTGCCGCGGGTAGAAGATCGGGTCACCCGGGCCGACCACCGAGGTGTTCGGCTTGAGGAACACCAGCGGCTCGTCGGGCACGTCGTTCCCGAGCTCGGCGGCGTGCGCGGCGTAGTTGCGGCCGATGCCGACCACCTTGCTGCGCGGCAGCACCGGCGCGAGCAGGCGCACCTCCGAGAGCGGGATCTCCTTGTCGGTCAGCTGCATGCCGACGTACAACGGGTCGCCGGCCAGGGCGACGACGACCGCGTCGTCGGCAGGGATGCCCAGGTCGTCGACGTCGCCGTGGACCACGCCGTACTGGGGGTCATCTCCGGTGGTGAACCTCGCGATACGCACGCGGTCGAGCCTACCGGCGCGCCCGCGCGGGCCCCGCAACTACCCTCGGGGCTGTGGAAACCCTGACCTGGACGGCGCGTCGCGACGCCCACGAGCGGCGCGTCGACGCGTGGCTGCGGCCGCACCTCGAGCGACGGCGCGAGGGTCTCCCGCACCCGGTGCAGGACTTCTTGTTCACCTACTACTCCCAACGGCCGGCTGCGCTGCGGCGGTGGCACCCCGGGTACGGCGTGACGCTGGCCGGTCCGGAGGCGGAGGCGTACCGGGGCCTCAAGGGCTACGCCGTCTCGACGGACGCGTCCGGCACCACCGTCGCCGGCGTGACTCCCGAGCACGTCCGCACGCAACGCCCCCTGTTCGAGGGACTGCACCGGCTGCTCACCGCGACCGCGGCCAGGCCGGCCCAGCTCGGCTGCTTCGGCATGCACGAGTGGGCGATGGTCTACCGCCTGGGACAGGACGACGTCCGGCACGCCGCGTGGCCGCTGCGGCTCGGCTCGGACGGCACGGACAGAGTGGTCGAGACGCACCGGATCGCCTGCTCGCACTTCGACGCGTTCCGCTTCTTCACCGACGAGGCGCGCCCGCGCAACACGTTGCGGCCCGGGCGGGACGACCGCGCCGAGTTCGAGCAGCCAGGATGCCTGCACGCCGGGATGGACCTCTACAAGCACGCCTTCCGGCTCACGCCGATGGTGCCCTCCGAGCTGGTGGCCGACTGCTTCGAGCTGGCGCGGGAGATCCGCGTGCTCGACATGCGGGCCTCGCCGTACGACCTGCGCGAGCTCGGCTACTCCCCCGTGCGGGTCGAGACGCCGGAGGGCAAGCAGGAGTACGTCGCCGCCCAGCGCGCGTTCGCCGAGCGCGGCGCCCCGCTGCGGGCCCGACTGGTCGCCGAGTGCGAACGGCTGCTCGCGGTATGAGCTCGTCTCCAGGACCCGCGGTCGTCTACGTCTCGGGCGCGCCCGGCGCCGGCAAGAGCACCGTCGCGCACCGCCTGGCGGACCGGCTGGGGCTCGTCCTGGTCTCCAAGGACGTGCTCAAGGAGCGCCTGTTCGACTCCGTGCCGGCCCCGGCGGGCACCGACCCGCTGGCGTGGTC
>JBQCEF010000530.1:0-2558 GCA_051960495.1 Nocardioides sp.
TGCCGGCTCGCGCCGACAGCGTCTCGCAGCCGTGCATGCGCATCCGCAGCTCGACCTCGACCGACTCCCCGGCGCCGACCCGGACGCGGTCGTCGCCGTCCGTGCCGCGCAGGCTCAGGTAGCGGAACAGCCGGGGCTCGCGCTCGGGCGCGGCGAGTCCGGTGACCGTGACGGGGATCGCCGAGTCGTTGTGGAGCGTGAACGCGTAGTAGAGCGTCCCCTTGTCGTGGTAGCGGACCTGCCGGATCGTCCGGTCGCCGACGTGGAACACCGCGGTGGCGGTCGTGCCGGCCACGCGGGTCGGACCCGTGGCGCGGAGCTGGGGCGCAGCCTGGGCGACGGCCACCCCCGCCCCGCCGGCCACGACGAGCAGCGCCACGATCAGGACGGCGAGATGCCGGCGCACGTCCTCAGCCCCTCCGGCCGCTCGCCCGGCGGCCGATCACCAGACCGGCCAGCAGCAGCGTGCCGAGACCGAACGTCAACAGGTCGACCCCGCCGAGCCCCGCGTCCGCGCGGGCCGTGGGCGCCGGGCCGGCGGACAGCAGCAGCCCGCCGGACGCCGGGTCGTCCGTCGGCTTCTCCGGGTCGTCGAACCAGCTGCACTCCGGCGGGTGGCGCCAGGTCGGGTCGTTGCGGTCGTACTGGCTGCAGGAGAGGAAGCCCGCGTCCTTGACCGGTGCGCCGGGCACCAGCTGCGAGCCGCCGTCGGCGCACGGCCCCGGGTCGATCGTGAAGTTGTCCGTCGGCTCGCCCCGCGAGGACTCGTTGTCCTCCCAGCAGTTGCCCTGGCCCTGGTCGTCCCACCAGAAGTCCATCCCGTTGTGCAGCTTCTTGCCGGAGGGGGTGAGCCCCATGTGGTTGCCGAACGAGTGGTTGTAGTTGGAGGTGTCGTAGAGCTTGCTCGGGTCGTACTCGTCGCGGAGCGGCGAGGGGACCCAGAACTGCATGGTGCCGTAGCGCCAGTTGTCGTAGATCCAGTTGTGGTCGGTGGAGTTGAAGTTGCCGCCGGCGATCAGCAGCCCCGTGCCGACGGGTGTCGGGATGACCGGGCACACGGTGCCGTCGATGTAGCCGCGCTCCTCGATCGGCTTGGCGCACACACCGGTGTCGACGTACTTCGTGTAGTAGTTGGAGTTGTTCGAGTGGATCTCGTTGTGGTCCCAACGGGCGTGGTCCTGGGGCAGGCCCGGGTGGCCCGGGAAGAGCGAGTCCGTCGCGATGCCCGTGGAGTTGTCGTAGAACTTGTTGTGGTGGGCGTGGATCGAGTTGCCCGCCGTACCGCTGTAGCCGAGCGTGTTGTCGTGGCTGCGGTTGTAGCGGATCTCGATCGCGTAGCGGCGCGGCTCGAAGTCGGGGTTGTCGGCGTTGAGGTCGGCGCCCGAGCCCGGGTAGATGCCCGAGTCCCCGTTGTAGTAGTTGTTCGTGTGCTGGATCAGCCCGTGGTCGCTCGCGAAGGCGAGGATGCCGTACTCGTCGTTGCCGCGGGTGATCAGCCGGTCGAGGCGGAAGCCGTCGGTCTCCATGACGTAGACCGCGTTGAACTCGGCCTGCTGCACGGTGAAGTTGCGCAGCACCACGCCGCCGGCGCGGTCGGCGCGGACCGCGTTGAGCTTCGCGAACTTGTTGTCGATCACGACGGCCTTCTTGGTGGCGCCGGTGCCGACGAGCTGGGTGCCGCAGAGCTCGCTGTCGCAGTGGATCGAGTCGTTCGTCGGGGTGTGGTCACCCATGATCGCGATCAGGTTCAGGTTGTGCTGGCAGCGCAGCTGGTCGGCGTAGGAGAGCGCGATCGGGTCGGTCGTGCCGTCGCCCGAGTCCGCGGCCGCCGCCGCGCCGGTGCCGGGCGAGCTCAGGCTGCCGATGTAGGTGGCGGCGTCGCCGAGCGGGCTGTCGGACTCGGTGGCCAGGTGCGAGCAGTAGTCGCTGCGCTTCTTCTGGGCCCACTTCTTCTCGGTGTAGTAGCCCGGGAGGATGTAGACGGAGGTCCTGGGCTTCTCGATGCTGTTGACGGCGCTCTGGATCGAGTGGAACTCGCAGCGTCGCAGTAGCGCCTTGTTGGTGCGCTTGAGCGCGCCGGGCTTCATCGCCGCGATCCGCTTGCCGCTGTCGGGCTTGCAGACCACCCGCGAGCGCGGGTTGTCGAGGCCGAGGTACTTCGGCACCGATCCCGATCCGTCGGGGAACGACGCCGGCCGTTCCTCGTGGGCGCTGGCCGGCGAGAAGCCGCCGACTCCGAGCAATCCGACCACCATCGCCAGCACGGCGAGCACCACCTGGACGCGCGTGTTGCGCATGTCACCACCTCCGTCGGGGAGTGCAACGAGTTCCAGTTCGGATGGTTACGGTTCGCGGACCGCTCCGTCGTTCGGCCCTACCGCCCCGGGCGTCGCGGCGCGACACTGAACGTGAGTCCTCGTCGCACCCACCCCGATCCGGGAGGACGTGAGACTCGTGGCCAGCAAGACATGGACGATCCAGGTGAGCATCGACGAGGAGGACGACGACACGCGCGCCGACGCCACGCTCCAGCTCGGGAACAAGATGGAGATGCGCGG
>JBQCEF010000531.1:0-6739 GCA_051960495.1 Nocardioides sp.
GGCGCCGGCCCGAGGGGCTGCTCGACCTGACCCGCCTGGAGGAGATCGCGGGCTGGTCGATGGCCGGGAACACGCTCGTCATCGGTGCGGGGGTGACCTACGCCCAGGTGGTCGCCGACCTGGCCGAGCTCGCGCCCGGACTCGCGCTCGCCTCGCGCACCGTCGGCTCCCCGCAGATCCGCAACCGGGGGACGGTCGCCGGCAACCTCGGGTCCGCCTCACCGGCGGGCGACGCCCACCCGCCGCTGCTCGCCGCCGGTGCCTCGGTCGAGGTCGAGTCGGTCCGCGGCCACCGGATGATCCCGGTCGAGGAGTTCTTCCTCGGGGTGAAGCGCAGCGCGCTCGACCCCGACGAGCTGATCCGCGCCGTGCACGTCCCGGTCGCCACGGGCCCGCAGCAGTTCTCCAAGATCGGCACCCGCAACGCGATGGTGATCGCGGTCGCGTCGTTCTCGCTCGCGCTCGACCCGGTGGCGCGGCGCGTCGGCACCGGGATCGGCTCGGCCGGGCCGACCCCGCTGCCCGCCGCGGAGGCCGCGGAGTTGCTCGCCACGTCGCTGGACTGGGAGGGCCGCTCGCCACTCGAGGAGCCCGTCGTACGACGCTTCGGCGAGCTGGTCGCGTCCGCGGCGTCGCCGATCGACAACGTGCGCGGGACCGCGGCCTACCGGCGCCACGCGCTGGCCGTCATGGCGCGGCGGACCCTCGGCTGGGCGTGGGCCGACTACCGGGGGGAGGCTGCGGCGTGAGGGTGTCGTTCACGGTCAACGGCGAGGCCCGGGTCGCCGACGAGGTGTGGCCCGGCGAGAGCCTGCTCTACGTGCTGCGCGAGCGGCTCGGCCTGCCGGGGTCGAAGAACGCGTGCGAGCAGGGGGAGTGCGGCTCCTGCACGGTCTACCTCGACGGGGTGCCGGTCTGCTCGTGCCTGGTGGCCGCCGGGCAGGCCGAGGGGCGGACCGTGACCACGGTCGAGGGGCTCGCGTCCAGCGACGAGCTCCACCCCGTGCAGCAGGCGTTCCTCGACGCCGGCGCGGTGCAGTGCGGGTTCTGCACGCCCGGGCTGGTCGTCGCCGTGCACGACCTGCTGGCCCGCGACCCCGACCCCGCCGACGCCGACATCCGGGAGGCGCTGGCCGGCAACCTGTGCCGCTGCACCGGCTACGAGAAGATCATCGAGGCCGTGCACCTCGCCGCGGCCCGGGGCGGTGCCTCGTGAGGACCGTCATCCAGGGCTGCGCCGTCGCGACCGTCGACAGCACGTTCACCGAGCACGCTGACGGGCACGTCGTGGTGTCCGGCGACCGGATCGTGGCCGTCGGGCCCGGGCCGTTCCCCGGGCCGCCCGAGCCGGGGGACCGTGTCGTCGACGGGTGCGGCTGCCTGCTCACGCCGGGCCTGGTCAACACCCACCAGCACCTCTACCAGTGGGCCACCCGCGGCCTGGCCCAGGACGACAACCTGTTCGGCTGGCTCACCACGCTCTACCCGGTGTGGGAGGGGATCGACGAGGACGTCGTCGGCGCCGCGGCCGCGGCCGCGCTGGGCTGGCTCGCGCGGACCGGCTGCACCACGACGACCGACCACCACTACGTGTTCCCGAGCGAGGGCGGCGACGTGCTCGGCGCGACGATCCACGCCGCCCGGCGGATCGGGCTGCGGTTCCACCCGACCCGCGGGTCGATGGACCTCGGCGCCTCCGACGGCGGGCTGCCCCCGGACTCGGTCGTGGAGACGACCTCGGCCGCGCTCGAGGCGACGGCCGCCGCGATCGCCGAGCACCACGACCCCTCGCCCGGCTCGATGCTGCGGATGGCGGTCGCGCCCTGCTCGCCGTTCTCGGTCACCGCCGACCTGATGCGGTCCTCGGCGGAGCTCGCCCGCGAGCACGGCGTACGCCTGCACACCCACCTCGCCGAGACCGTCGAGGAGGAGGCGTTCTGCCGCGAGCGGTTCGGCTGCTCGCCCGCGGAGTACGTCGAGCAGTTGGGCTGGCTGGGGGAGGACGTGTGGTTCGCGCACGCGGTCCACCTCGACGACGCGGCGGTCAAGCGGCTCGGTGACACCGGCACGGGCGTCGCGCACTGCCCGACCAGCAACGGCCGGCTGGGCGCAGGTCTCGCCCCGGTCCGCGCGCTGGTCGACGCCGGCTCGCCGGTCGGGCTCGGGGTCGACGGGTCGGCCTCCAACGAGGAGGGCTCGCTCGCCGCGGAGCTGCACGCCGCCGTGCTCGTGTCGCGGTTCGCGGGGCCGTCCTCGGCGCTCGCCGCCCACGACGCCCTCGCGCTGGCCACGATGGGCGGGGCGCTGGTGCTCGGCCGCGGCGACGAGATCGGGTCGATCGAGAACGGCAAGCTCGCGGACCTGGCGCTGTGGCGGCTCGACGGCATCGCCCATGCCGGCATCGACGACCCGGTGGCCGGTCTGGTCCTCGGGTCGCGCCCCCCGCTGGCGATGGTGATGGTCGGCGGGCAGGTGGTCGTCGAGGACGACGTATTGCTGAGCACCGACGAACGAACCCTCGCCGACGACGCCGCCCGGGCCGCGCGCCGGCTGCTCGACCGGAGGGCGCGATGACCGAGACCTCCACCCGGCTGGGCGTGCGCGACGGCGTCGGCGCGAATGTGCTGCGCCCAGACGGCGGGCTGAAGGTGCGCGGCGAGTTCGCGTTCTCCTCCGACCTCTGGATGGACGGGATGCTGTGGGGCGCGACGTTGCGCAGCCCGCGC
Organism: Nocardioides sp.; assembly: GCA_051960495.1. Classification (GTDB taxonomy): domain Bacteria; phylum Actinomycetota; class Actinomycetes; order Propionibacteriales; family Nocardioidaceae; genus Nocardioides_B. The sequence goes on from JBQCEF010000531.1 coordinate 2,727, forward strand.
CCGCACGCGCGGATCACGCGGATCGAGACGACGGCAGCGCTCGCCGTGCCGGGCGTGTTCGCGGTGCTGACCCACGAGGACGTGCCCGGGGTCAACGCCTACGGGCTCGAGCACCGGGACCAGCCGGTGCTCGCCGGTGACCGGGTGCGCTACCAGGGCGAGCCGGTGGCGCTGGTCGCTGCCGACCACCCCGAGACCGCACGCCGTGCCCTCGCGCTGATCGAGGTCGACTACGACGACCTGCCCCCGGTGACCGACGCCCACGCGGCCGTCTTCGGCGACACCGAGCCGCTGCACCCGGGCCACCCGGACGGCAACGTCGTGCGGCACGTCCGGATCCGGCGCGGCTCCGCGGACGTCACCGCGCCCGTCGTCGTCGAGGGCGACTACGAGGTCGGCATGCAGGACCAAGCGTTCCTCGGGCCGGAGTCCGGGCTCGCGGTCCCCGCCGTCGACGGTGGCGTCGACCTGTTCGTCGCGACCCAGTGGCTGCACGTCGACCGCGGCCAGATCGCGCCGGCCCTCGGGCTCGACGAGGAGCAGGTGCGGATCACCCTCGCCGGTGTCGGGGGCGCGTTCGGAGCACGCGAGGACCTGTCGATGCAGGTCCACGCCTGCATGCTCGCGCTGCGCACCCGCCGTCCTGTGAAGATGGTCTACTCGCGCGAGGAGTCGTTCTTCGGCCACGTGCACCGCCACCCGGCGCGGATGCACTACGAGCACGGTGCCGACGAGTCGGGGCGGCTGCTCTACGTGAAGGCCACGATCGTGCTCGACGGCGGCGCCTACGCGTCGAGCACCCCGGCGGTGGTGGCCAACGCGGCAACGCTGGGGGCCGGGCCCTACGACGTACCCAACGTCGCGATCGACTGCTACGGCGCCTACACCAACAACCCGCCGTGCGGCGCGATGCGCGGCTTCGGGGCGGTGCAGGCGGCGTTCGGCTACGAGTCGCAGATGGACAAGCTCGCCGCTGCCGTGGGCCTCGACCCGGCGGAGGTCCGCATCCTCAACGCGCTCAGCGAGGGGGACCGGGTGGCGACCGGGCAGGTGCTCGACTCGGCGGCGCCGGTGGCCGAGCTGGTACGACGCGTCCGCGACCTCCCGCTGCCGCCGCCTGCCGAGACCCCCGACCTGCGCGCGCTGCCCGGCGGCGTCGCGAACACCACCCACGGCGAGGGCGTCGTACGCGGCATCGGCTACGGCGTCGGCATCAAGAACATCTGCTTCTCCGAGGGCTTCGACGACTACTCGACCGCGCGGGTCGCCGTGGAGGTGCTCGGCGACGAACCGGTCGCGGTGGTGCACACCGCGGCCGTCGAGGTGGGCCAGGGGCTGGTGACCCTCCAGGCGCAGGTCGCGCGCACCGAGCTCGGCATCGCGTCGGTGCGCGTCGAGCCCGCCGACACCAGGGTCGGCAGCGCCGGCTCGACCTCGGCGTCGCGGCAGAGCTACGTCACCGGCGGAGCGGTCCAGGCCGCGTGCCGCGAGGTGGCTGCCGAGCTGCTGACCCGGGCGGCGACGCGCTCGGGCGTGGCGGCGTCGTCACTCTCGCTCGCCGACGGCGCGGTCGTCGACACGTCGGGTGCAACGGTCGCGACGGTGGCCGAGCTGATCGGCGCCGAGACGCTCGAGCGGACCGTGACCTGGCGGCACCGGCCGACCACGACCTTGGACCCCGAGACCGGTCAGGGCGACGCCCACGTGCAGTTCGCGTTCGCCGCTCACCGGGCGGTGGTCGACGTCGACACCGAGCTCGGCCTGGTGAAGGTGGTCGCCCTCGACTGCGCCCAGGACGTCGGGCACGCGCTCAACCCCACGCAGGTGGTCGGCCAGATCCAGGGCGGCAGCGCCCAGGGGCTCGGGCTCGCCGTCATGGAGGAGATCCAGGTCGTCGACGGGCTGGTGCGCAACCCGTCGTTCACCGACTACCTGATCCCGACGGTCCTGGACATGCCGCCGATGCACGTCGACGTGCTCGAGCTGGCCGACCCGCACGCGCCGTACGGCCTGCGCGGCGTCGGCGAGCCGCCCACGATCTCCTCGACGCCGGCGGTCGTCGCTGCGATCCGGGCGGCGACCGGCCTGGCGCTCACCCGGGTGCCGGTCCGCCCGGAGCACCTCATCCGTTGAGCAGGGCGAGCCGCTGGTACGCACTGCGTCTGGCTCCGCACGCCAAGCACCGTTCCGAGCAGATCCTGGTGCCGATCGTGCGGAACCTGAGGCCAGGACGCCCGCGGGTCGGTGCTGGACCAGCTCGCCGGGACGGCGAGTGCTGATGGATGCGGCCGCGAGGGTCCGATCTCAGTAGCCGCCGCTCCCGCCCGACGTACCGGCAGACGAGGCAGGAGCCGTCACCCGGTGGCCGGAGGGTGAGACCACCCACCACAGGCCGCCCGAGAGGTTCGTGCCCTGCCCGTTCGACTGGCCCTCGGCATGGTCGCCGACGTAGGTGTAGACAGGGAAGCCGTCAGCGGTCAGCTGGCTCGACCCGTCGGCACGTTTGATGCTGCCGAGCGTGGCGGTCACGGCTGCGGTCGCGCCGCGTTCGGCGTCAGCGCCGGGGACCGGCGGCCAGTACGTCGCGCACGACCCCGTGCAGGTCGAGTGTCCGCGCGAGTCCGGGGCGAAGACGTACAGCGTCCGTCCCTCGGGGTCGACCAGCACCTTGCCGGCCGGGGTGTCGGCGACACTGATCCGTCCCGCGGCCGGCGCCGCCTGGCTCGCGCCGCCGCTGCCGCCGTAGCCGGAGCTCCCGCCGCAGGCCGCCAGCAGCAGTAGGCTCGCTCCGCCCAGGGCGGCGAGCGATGTGCCCCTCGTCGCTGATCCTCGTCTCATCGGTCCTCCTCGTGAACTCACGGGGGACACGGGGTTGAGGCCACGACGGGTTCACCGGGCGGCAGGAGGACTAGTCCGCAGGCGTTACAGCGGGATGTTGCCGTGCATCCCGCGCTGGACGATCCCGGCGTCGTGGATCGCGCGCGCGATCGCGGTCCGGGTCGCGGCAGGCTCGACCACCTCGTCGACGACGCCGATCTCCACGGCCTTGTCGACGCCGCCGGCGATCCGCTCGTGCTCGGCGGCCAGCTCGGCCTCGACCTGCGGGCGGATGTCGGGGGCGACCTCGAGCAGCTTGCGCCGGTGCAGGATCCGGATCGCGGCCACCGCTCCCATCACCGCCACCTCCGCGCCCGGCCACGCGAACACCTTCGTGGCGCCGAGCGAGCGGGCGTTCATCGCGATGTAGGCGCCGCCGTAGGTCTTGCGGGTCACCAGCGTCACCCGCGGCACGACCGCCTCGCCGAACGCGTGCAGCAGCTTCGCGCCACGTCGTACGACGCCGTCCCACTCCTGGCCGACCCCGGGCAGGTAGCCCGGCACGTCGACGACCACGATCAGCGGCACGCCGAACGCGTCGCACATCCGCACGAACCGCGAGGCCTTCTCCGCCGACAGCGAGTCGAGGCAGCCACCGAGGCGCAGCGGGTTGTTGGCGATCACGCCGACCGTCCGGCCACCGAACCGGCCGAGCGCGGTGACGATGTTGGGCGCCCACTTCGCGTGCAGCTCCTGGCCGGTGCCCTCGTCGAGGATCGCCTCGACGAGCGGGTGCACGTCGTACGCCCGCTTCTTCGACTCCGGCAGCATCTGCGACAGGTCGACGTCCTCGACCTGCTTGAGCTCGAGGGTGCCCTGCGCGCCGAGCAGCGAGGCGACGTTGCGCGCGCGGTCGATCGCCTCGGCCTCGCTCTCGGTGAGGATGTGTACGACGCCCGAGCGCCGCCCGTGCGGCTCGGGGCCGCCGAGCCGCAGCATGTCGACGTCCTCGCCGGTGACCGAGCGGACCACGTCGGGGCCGGTGACGAAGATCCGGCCGTCGGGCCCGAGGATCACCACGTCGGTGAGCGCGGGGCCGTACGCCGCGCCGCCGGCCGCCGGGCCGAGCACCACCGAGATCTGCGGGATCTTGCCGGAGGCCTGCGTCATCGCGTGGAAGATCAGGCCGACCGCGT
>JBQCEF010000532.1:0-3434 GCA_051960495.1 Nocardioides sp.
GGGCGCGCCACGCGCTGGCCACCATGTCGTCCAGCGTGTGCCGCATCTGCCAGTCGAGGTCGCGCGCGGCGAGCTCGCCGGAGGCGACGATGCGGGCGGGGTCGCCGGGGCGGCGGGGGTGGATCTCGGGCTCGAAGTCGATGCCGGTGACCCGGGCCATCGCGTCCATTATCTGCCGCACCGAGACCCCGTCCCCGCTGCCGAGGGAGTAGACGCGCTCGAGGGTGCGGCCCTCGGCGAGGGCGCGGGCCGCCGCGACGTGCGAGACGGCGAGGTCGGCGACGTGCACGTAGTCGCGCACGCAGGTGCCGTCGGGCGTCGGGTAGTCGTCGCCGTTGATCCGCGGCGTGCGTCCCGCGGCCAGCGCCTCGAGCACGAGCGGGAAGAGGTTGTGGGGAGAGGTGTCGTAGAGGTGCTCGGCGCCGGACCCGACGACGTTGAAGTAGCGCAGCGAGGTGTGCGCCAGCCCGGTGGCGGTGGCCTGGTCGCGCAGCAGCCACTCGTCGATCAGCTTGCTCTCGCCGTACGGCGACTCCGGCGCGGTGGGGCTCTGCTCGGTCACGACCTCCTCCGTCGGGGTGCCGTAGGTGGCAGCGGAGGAGGAGAACACGATCTTGTCCGTGCCGGCCTCGGCCATCGCCGCGAGCAGGTGCACCGTGCCGGTGACGTTCTGCTCGTAGGTGTGCAGCGGTCGCTCGACCGAGACGCCGGCGTACTTGAACCCAGCCACGTGCACCACCCCGGTGACCTGGTGCTCGCGCAGCGTGCGCGTCACCAGGTCGGTGTCGAGGATGGTCCCCTCGACGAAGGGCACGTCCGACGGCACGAACTCGCGGTGCCCGCTCGACAGGTCGTCCACGACGACGCAGTCCAGGCCCTCCGCGCGGAAAGCCGCCACCACGTGTGCGCCGATGTAGCCCGCTCCGCCCGTCACCAGCCAGGTCACTTGTCGAGCCCGTCCCTTCTCCTCGCTCCCGGCGACCCTACCGGTCCCGGCTTCCGGCAGGACCACGGTGCGGACCCGGGTGGGCCATGCCGGCTCAGCCGTTCGGTCATAAATGTCCGATTTGCGTGACTTTCGAGTCAGGTCGTCCCAGAATCGGGCGGGGCGGCAACCGTGGGAGGGGACACGTGGGGGGCAAGGCGATGGTCGAGGTCGACGTCGAGCGTGAGGAGCGTGAGGCGCCGCCGGTCGCGGTGATGCTGCGCCGGCCCGCCGTGCTGGTCCGGCACGAGGTGATGGCCGGGCTGCACGCGGCAGGGTTCCACGACGTCCTGCCGGCCCACCTGGGCGTCTTCCAGCATCCCGGCCCCGACGGCCAGCGGCCCGGTGTGCTCGCGGCGCGGACCCGGGCGTCGAAGCAGGCGATGAACCATCTCCTGCACCAGCTGGAGAGCGGCGGGTACCTGGTGCGCGAGGCTCATCCCCGCGACCGCCGGACCCGGGTGGTGCGGTTGACCGACCGCGGCTGGGAGGCGCTCGGCGTCATCCGCGAGACGGCGCTGCGCGTCGAGACCGCGTGGGCCGAGGCCCTCGGACGCGACACCTACCGGCAGCTGCGCGAGGGGCTGGCGCGCCTGGAGTCGGTGCTGGACAGCACCCTCGACGGCTCCTGAAAACCTGGTGCCGGGCGGGATCCGGCGTGCGCTACCCTGGCCCCATGCGGAAGAACCTCCTGCTTAGCAGGCCGCGTTGACCTAGAGACCCGCTCGCCGGGCTCGACGTCCACGCGGCTACCCCTCGTGCCCGAGGGGTTTTTTTGTGCCCGGGCACGTGACGACACCAGCCAGGAGGCGGCCGGCTTCCACCGCACACCAGGAGCAGACGATGACGCAGCAGGACACCACCGACGCAGGCACGACGTACGACGTCGTCGCGGCCCAGGAGAAGTGGCGCGCGGTCTGGGACGAGCTGAACCCGTTCCAGGCGTCCGACGAGACCACCCGCGAGCGGCGCTACGCGTTGACGATGTTCCCCTACCCCAGCGGTGACCTGCACATGGGCCACGCCGAGGTGATGGCGCTTCACGACGTGATCGCGCGGTACTGGTGGCAGCGCGGCTACGAGGTGCTGAACCCGATGGGCTGGGACTCGTTCGGGCTGCCCGCGGAGAACGCCGCGATCCGCAACGACGCCCACCCGGCGGACTACACCTACGGCAACATCGCCACGCAGTACGACTCCTTCCGCAAGTACGGCGTCAGCTTCGACTGGTCGCGGCGCTTCAACACCTCGGACCCGTCGTACTACCGGTGGACCCAGTGGCTGTTCCTGAAGTTCCACGAGCGCGGCCTGGCCTACCGGAAGAACAGCCCGGTCAACTGGTGCCCCAACGACCAGACCGTGCTGGCCAACGAGCAGGTCGTCGACGGCTCCTGCGAGCGCTGCGGCGCCGAGGTGACCAAGCGCGAGCTGACCCAGTGGTACTTCCGCACGACGGCGTACGCCCAGGAGCTGCTGGACCGCCTGGACGACCTGCAGCCGACCTGGTCGGACAAGGTCGTCAACGCCCAGCGCAACTGGATCGGCCGGTCCGAGGGCGCGCACGTCGACTTCGTCGTCGACGGTCGGGAGGAGCCGCTGACGGTCTACACGACCCGGCCCGACACGCTGTTCGGCGCCACGTTCATGGTGGTCGCCGCGGACGCCGCCCTGGCCTCGGAGCTGGTCACCGACGAGCACCGGGGAGCCCTGGAGGACTACCTGGTCGAGGTCCGCCGGGAGACGGAGATCAACCGGCTGGCCACCGACCGCCCGAAGACCGGGGTCTTTTTGGGCGTGCACGCCGTCAACCCGCTGACCGGCGCTCGGATCCCGGTGTACGCCGCCGACTACGTGCTGGCCGACTACGGCACCGGGGCGATCATGGCGGTGCCGGGCCAGGACCAGCGCGACTGGGACTTCGCCCAGGTCTTCGACCTGCCGATCGTGCGCACCGTGCAGCCGCCGGCGGACTGGGAGGGCGAGGCCTTCACCGGTGAGGGCCCGGCGATCAACTCGGCCAACGACGAGATCGACCTGTCCGGGCTGGGTGTCGACGAGGCCAAGTCGGTGACCATCGCCTACCTGGAGCGCAAGGGGCTGGGGCGGGGCACCGTCAACTTCCGGCTGCGGGACTGGCTGCTGTCGCGCCAGCGCTACTGGGGCGCGCCGATCCCGATCATCCACTGCCCGGTCGACGGCGAGGTCCCGGTCCCCGAGGACCAGCTGCCCGTCGAGCTGCCGGAGCTGCGCGGCGCGGACCTGAAGCCCAAGGGGACCTCGCCGCTGGGCGCGGCGACCGAGTGGGTCGAGGTCACCTGCCCGACCTGCGGCGGCCCGGCGAAGCGGGACACCGACACGATGGACACGTTCGTCGACTCGTCGTGGTACTTCTTCCGCTACGTCTCGCCGCACGACGACACCCAGGCGTTCGACAAGCGGCTGGCGAACC
>JBQCEF010000533.1:0-5938 GCA_051960495.1 Nocardioides sp.
GGCGTCCTCGAGGCGTCGATGAACGCACTCGTGCTGCTGGTGTTCTACTCGCCGTCGCAGATGCCCGCCAGCACCCAGCTCGCCGACGACCTCGGCACCCTGGCCGACGAGTTCGAGGGCAAGTACCTGCTCGGCCGCGTCGACGTCGACGCGGTGCCGCAGATCGCGCAGGCCGTGCAGGTGCCGTCGGTGCCCTTCGTGGTCGCGGTCGTGCAGGGCCGGCCCATGCCGCTGTTCCAGGACACCGCGCCGATCGAGGAGCTCCGCGCCGCGCTCACCCAGGTCATGCAGCAGCTCGCCACCCAGGGCGTCACCGGCCGGCACCAGCCGCTCGCCCAGGGGCCGGCCGGCGACGAGGAGCCCGAGGAGCACGTCGACCCGCGCTACGCGCCCGCGCAGGACGCCCTGGCCGCCGGCGACATCGACGGCGCGGTCGCGGAGTACCAGAAGCTCGTCGACGCCAACCCCGCCGATGCCGAGGCGGCCGGTGGGCTGGCGATGGCCAAGGTGCTCCAGCGCACCCACACCGCGGACCTCGCCGCGGCACGGCAGGCCGCCGCGGACAACCCCGACGACGTCGACGCACAGACCCTGGTCGCCGACCTCGACCTGGCCGGCGGACACGTCGAGGACGCCTTCGGCCGGCTGATCGAGCTGGTGCGTCGTACCGCCGGCGACGACCGGGACAAGGCGCGCACCCACCTGCTCGGGCTGTTCGCCGCCGTGGGCAACGACGACCCGCGCGTGCTCAAGGGCCGGCAGAACCTCGCCAACGCCCTCTTCTGAACCCCGATTCGTCTGCGATCCTCCCGCTCAGAACACCCCATAGAGCGCAGACGAATCGGGGTGGGGGTCAGCCCTTCACCGAGCCGGCCATCAGCCCGCTGACGAAGTAGCGGCCGAGGATCACGTAGACGACCAGCGTCGGCACCGAGGCGATCATCGCGCCGGCCATGCTCGCGGCATAGTTGCTCAGCTGCCCGCCGGCCAGGGCGTTCAGCGCGATCGTCACCGGGCCGTTGCGCGTGTTGGACAAGAAGATCGCGAACAGGAAGTCGTTCCACACCGAGGTGAACTGCCAGATGACCGTCACCACGAACCCGGGCGCCGAGAGCGGCAGCACCACGCGCAGGTAGGTGCTCAGCATCCCCGCCCCGTCGACGCGCGCAGCCTCGATGAGGTCGGTCGGGATCGACTCGTAGTAGTTGCGGAAGATCAGCGTGCAGATCGGCAGGCCGAAGATCGTGTGCACGATGATCAGGGCCGGGATGCCGTTGGCGACGCCGATCTCGCGCATCAGCTGCACCAACGGGATCATCACGGCCTGGTAGGGGATGAACATGCCGAAGAGCAGCAGCGCGAACACGAGGTTGGCGTAGGGGAACCGCCACCGCGAGAGCACGAACCCGTTCATCGAGCCGAGCATCGAGGACAGGATCGACACCGGGATGGCCAGGCCGAACGTCCGCAGCAGCGGGTCGCGCAACGAGTCCCACGCGGTGCGCCAGCCGTCGAGCGTCCACGCCTCCGGGGGCAGCCAGGCCTGGGACGACGACGTCTCCGCGGCCGGCTTGAAGCTGGTCACCACCAGGATGTACGCCGGCAGCAGGATGACCGCGAGGAAGAACAGCAGCAGCACGTAGCGCACCGTCCGGCCCAGGGTGAGCGCCTTGCGGCGGCGGACCGGTCCGGTGCTCCTGCGGGGTGCGCCCAGCGGTGTCGGCCGGGCCGCGACGGTGGTCATGACCGGCGCTCCTGCCGGACCGTGCTGACCAGGTAGGGGATGACGACCACCGCGACCACGGCGAGCAGCACCGTGGCGATCGCGGCGCCCTTGGCGTAGTCGTAGGACAGCAGCGTGGTCCACATGTACGTCGCGGGCACCTCGGTCTGGTAGATCGCCCCGGACACCGACATGATCAGGTCGAAGACCTTCAGCGACATGTGTCCGATGATGATCAGCGCCGACAGCGCGACCGGGGACAGCTGGGGGAAGATCACGTGCCGGTAGAGCTGGAACGTCGACGCCCCGTCGACCCGCGCCGCCTCGCGCAGCTCCTCCGGGATGCTGCGCAGGCCGGCGAGGAACAGCGCCATCACGTAGCCGGACAGCTGCCACACGGCAGGCATCGCCATCGCTGCCATGCCCCAGTGCGGGCTGGACCACCACGCGTTCTCGAGGCCGCCGAGGCCGATCACCTGGAACAGCCGGTTCAGGCCGCTGGCCCCCTCGCCCTGGGAGCTGTTGAGCAGCCACCGCCAGACCACGCCGGAGGCGACGAACGAGATCGCCATGGGGAACAGGTACATCGACCGGAAGAACCCCTCACCGCGGACCCCGCGCTCGAGCAGCAGGGCCCACAGCAGGCCGAAGAACAACGTGCCGCCCATGAACACGACGGTGAACGTCGCCAGGTTGAGCAGCGCGTGCTGGAACCGGTCCTCCTTGAACAGGTTGGTGAAGTTCTCGAGACCGACGTACTCGGTGGCCGGCGCGATGCTGTGCCGGTCGGACACCGAGATCTGCACGGTCTTGCCGATCAGCCCGTAGACGAACACGCCGATCAGGACGAGCGTGGGGGAGACCAGCAGCAGCCCGGGCCCCCAGTTGCGGATCCCCTTCATGGTGTGGCCTTCCCCTCGACGGAACGGGGTGCGCCGCTGCGGGCGACGCACCCCGGTCCGCTTGTCCTCGATCAGCTCAGGTGAGCCTGCGCAGCCGCGACGAGCGCGTCCTGGAACTGGCCCACGTCGTTGGTGGTGCCGAACTGGCCCACCGCGGAGGTGATGTCGTTGAGCCAGGCCACGGGAGCAGCGGCACCGTGCGCCAGCGACGGGACGATGGTGTCCTGGGCGAACGCCTTGATGGCGGCCTGCTGGTAGTCGTTGTAGACGCTCGGGTCGGCGTCGGTCCGGACCGGGATCGAGCCCTTCTTGGTGTTGAAGGCCTGCTGACCGTCAGCACTGCCGACCGTCTTCAGCCACGCCTTGGCCCCGTCCTCGTTGGGCGCGCCCACGGGGAGGGTGAAGGAGTCGGCGAGGAAGTCGAAGACGGTCGCCTGGCCGGGGACGGGGAACCACGTGTAGTCCACGCCGTCCGTCAGGCCCTGGTCGATCAGCGACCCGGCGGCCCAGTCACCCATCACGGTGTAGGCGGCCTTGCCGTCCGTGACGTACTTCAGCGCGTCCGGCCAGTCGAGCCCGGCGCGGTCGGTGTTGGAGTAGGACAGGATCGTCTTGTAGTGCTCGAGCGCCTTCGTGACGTCGCTCGAGGACCAGTCGGTGTCGCCGGTCCACAGCCCGGAGTACCCGTCCGGCCCGAGGTCGGAGATCAGGACCGTCTCGAACAGGTGCACCTGCGTCCAGTCGGTGGCCACGCCCAGGGGCGCCTTGACCCCGTTGTCCTTCAGCGTCTTCATGTCGGCGATCCAGGCGTCGAGGTCGGCGGGAACCTTGGTGATCCCGGCGTCCTTCAGCACGCTCGGGTTGGCCCACACCACGTTGGCGCGGTGGATGTTGGCCGGCACCGAGTAGATCTTGCCGTCGACGGTGAGGGCGTCGAGCACGCCCTGGGGGAAGACGTCCATGTAGCCCTCTTCGTCGTACAGCGAGCTGACGTCCTGGATCTGGCCGGCCGAGATGTAGTCGGCGAGCTCCGCCCCAGCGTGCGCCTGGAAGGTGTCCGGAGGGTCACCGGACTGGAGCCGCGAGGCCAGCACGGCCTTGGCGTTGCTGCCCGCGCCACCGGCGACCGCGCCGTTGACGAACTTGTAGTCGGGGTAGTCGCGCTTGAACGTGTCGACGAGCCCCTGCAGCCCGGCCGCCTCGCCACCCTCGGTCCACCAGGTGAAGACCTCCACCTCGCTGGTCGTCTTGGTGCTGCCATCCCCTCCGTCGTCGCCGTTCCCGCACGCGGCGAGCGACAGACCCGCCACCACGGCAGCGACGACCAACGAGATCTTCCTCATAGTCGTCCTCCGTAATCACTGACGTGGCCGGAGCAGCCGCCCCGGACCTCTTCGACGGGTCGCCACGGGTCCGCCAGCTCGACGTTAGGCCTGCTCGGCCCATGCGCAGATGGGTACTCGGACCCGAGCCGCATGGCCCATCCGCCTCATTTGTGGACTGCCCAGGACCGATTCGTCTGCGACCGTTCCGCGTGAAACAGACGAAACAACGCAGACGAATCGAAGGTCAGGGGCGGCCGGACTCGGAGTACGGCGTGCCGCCGGCTCCGCGGAGGTTGGCCAGCGCCGCCTCGACCCGCCGTGCCGTGAAGTCGGCCGCGTGCTCGTGCACCTCGTCGAGCGTGCAGAACCGGGCCGAGCGGATCTCGCGCACCTGCTTGACGACGTCGTCGAGGATCGACGGGTCGTGCTCGCCGCCGTCGAAGACGAGGCAGAGCGCGTCGTCCCAGCCGCCCCACGGCGGGAGCCAGTCGGTGAGCACCAGGGAGCCCGCCTTGATGGCGAGGCCGAGCTCCTCCTCGACCTCGCGCTGCACCGCGAGCTGGGGGGACTCGCCGACCTCGACCACGCCGCCGGGGAGGTCCCAGTCCTGCTTGTAGGTCAGCTGGCAGAGCAGGACCCGGCCCTGCGGGTCGTGGACGAGCATCTGGGCGATGGCGCGCTTGCGCGGGAGGAACGAGTTGAGCAGCGACCGGAAGCCGACCGCATCGGTGATCGGCGGGTCCGACGCGAGCCGCGCGAGCACCACGACCTCGGTGGCCTCCGCGCGGTCGTGCTGCCCGGGTGCCACCCGCTTGACGCCCTCGCGCCGCAGCCCGGACCGGGTCGCCACGCGCAGCGAGCGCTCGTTGGCGGCGTCGACCTCCGCCTCGACGCGGCGCATGTGGAGCGCGTCGATGGCGTAGTCGGTGAGGAGCCGGACCGCCCGGGTCGCGTAGCCGTGACCGCGGTGGCCGGCGTACAGGGTCCACGAGAGCGACCCGGTGTCGTTGCCGATGTTGCGCACCTCGACGCTGCCGACGAGCTGGCCCTCGTGCTCCACCGCGAAGTTGACCCGGCTGCGGCCCTCGGCGTAGGCGTCGCGCCAGCCCTCGACCGCCTGGCGGTGCTGCTCGTACGTCGGCTTGACCTCTGGGAAGCCGAACCAGTGCGCGATCTCCTCGTCGTGGCCGGCGACGGCGGTCGCGATGTCCTCCTCGCGCCACGGCCGCAGCACGACCACGCCGTCGGTCAGCGTCGGCTGGGGCTCGGACTCGTCCTGGCGGTGGGGCACGTCTCCACCCTAGCCAGCGGCGCTCAGGACCTTCGGGCAAGCCAGACCGTGCCGAGCGGGGGCACCCGCAGCGTCACCGAGGCCGGCAGGCCGTGCCACGGCTCCTCGACCGCGGTGACCGAGCCGAGGTTGCCGACGCCCGAGCCGGCATAGCCCTCGGCGTCGGTGTTGAGCACCTCGGTCCACTCCCCGGCGGCCGGCATCCCGAGCCGGTAGTTGTCGTGCGGCACCGCGGAGAAGTTCGACACGCAGACCAGCTCCGACCCCGACGTCCCCCGCCTGATGAAGCTGAAGACGTTGTTGGAGGAGTCGTTGGCGTCGATCCACGAGAAGCCGGAGCCCTCGATGTCGAGCTCCCACAGCGCCGGCGTGTCCCGGTAGACCCGGTTGAGGTCGCGCACGAGTGACTGCACGCCGCGGTGGTCGGCGTTGTCGAGCAGCCACCAGTCGAGCTCGCGGCTCTCGGCCCACTCCGACTCCTGGCCGAACTCCGAGCCCATGAAGATCAGCTGCTTGCCGGGATGCGCCCACATGTAGGCGAGGTAGCAGCGCAGGTTGGCGAGTTGGCGCCACCGGTCGCCGGGCATCTTGCGCAGCAGCGAGCCCTTGCCGTGCACGACCTCGTCGTGGCTGATCGGCAGGATGTAGTTCTCCGAGTACGCGTAGACCATCGAGAACGTCATCTGGCCGTGGTGGT
>JBQCEF010000534.1:0-7403 GCA_051960495.1 Nocardioides sp.
GGGCGTCGAGGAGTCCCTGGCGAGGGCGCTCGTGTGCGCCGCCGTACGCGAGACGTTCGAGGAGTCCGGCGTGCTGCTCGCCGGCCCGACGCCGGACTCGGTGGTCTCCGACACCACCGGTGAGGACTGGGAGGCCGACCGCCGGGCCCTCGAGGCTCGGGAGGTGTCGTTCACCGACTTCCTCGACCGCCGCGGACTGAGCCTGCGCACGGACCTCTTGCGGCTGTGGGGGTCGTGGGTGACCCCGGTGTTCGAGCCGCGCCGCTACGACACCCGGTTCTTCGTCGCCGAGATGCCCGAGGGGCAGGTCACCCGCGACGTGTCGACCGAGTCGGACAAGGTGCTGTGGCTATCGATCCGGGACGCGATCCGTGCGGTCGACGACAAGCAGATGTTGATGCTGCCGCCGACGTACTGCACGTGCATGGAGGTCTTCGAGTACGGCGACCCTGACGACGTCCTGGCCGCGGCCGCCGGACGTGACCTCGCCCCGGTCCAGCCGGAGGCGGTCCGTTCGGACGACGGGGCCTACCTGGTCATCCCCGACCGGCTCGTCGAGCTCGGCCGGACCGTCGGGGCGCAGCTGCGGTCATGACCGGGTGGGCCGGGGGGAGCTTCGGGGAGCGGGCGCGGTGCGTGCTCGCCCCGAACGCCAACATGATGACCCTGGACGGCACGAACACGTGGATCCTGCGCGAGCCGGGCGCACGCCGCTCGGTGGTCGTCGACCCGGGCCCGCAGATCGTCGAGCACCTCGACGCGGTGGCGGAGGCGGCCGGCGAGGTTGCCGTCGTACTCCTGACGCACGGGCACCTCGACCACTCCGAGGCGGCGCGGTCGTTCGCGGAGCGGATGGGCTGCGGGGTGCGGGCGCTCGACCCGGCGCAGCGACTGGGGTCCGAGGGGCTGGGCGACGGCGACGTCGTGGCGGTCGACGGGCTCGAGGTGCGGGTGGTCGGCACGCCCGGCCACTCGTCGGACTCGCTGTCGTTCCTGCTGCCGGCGGAGCGGGCGCTGCTGACCGGCGACACCGTTCTCGGTCGCGGCACGACCGTGGTGGCGCACCCGGACGGGAAGCTCGGTGCCTACCTCGACTCGCTGCAGCGGTTGCACGCCCTGGCGGAGGCCCGGGAGGCGGTGGAGGTGTGGCCGGGGCACGGTCCGGTGATCGCCGACGCGCTGGGCGTGCTCGACTTCTACCTCGCTCACCGGCGCGAACGGCTCGAGCAGGTGCGGGCGGCGCTGGCCGAGCTGCGGCAGGTCGGCCGGGAGGACCGGGCCGACGGGATCGACGAGGCCGCGCTGCCGCGGCTGGTGGTCGAGCGGGTGTACGCCGACGTCGACCCGGTGCTGTGGGGTGCGGCGGAGCTCAGCGTCCGCGCCCAGCTCGACTACCTCGGCTCCCGTTGACCCGCGCCCCGTTCTGCGTTGAGCCGCGCCTCGTTGAGCGTTGAGCCGCGCGTGAATTCGCGGTGACACGCGCCAGATTCCGTCCACTGCAGCCGGGGGCGGTACGGCGTCCACAGATCGCCGAACGCAGCGGCAACGAACCCCGCTGATGGCCACCGTGTGGTCATGATGCGACCACTGCCGGAGTTCCCCGACACGCCGTTCACCTGGAAGGAAGCCGAGAAGCTCGGCATTCCGAGACATCGCCTCGATGCCGCACTCCGGAACCATGAGATCCGCAAGGTGCTCACCGGCGTCTTCGTGAAGAACGACCAACCGGACTCCATCGAGCTGCGAACCGGTGCGGCGCTTCGAGTGATCAGTCCCTTCGCCGTCGCCTGCGACCGCACGGCGGCCTGGATCCACGGCGTCGACGTGCTGGCGTACTTCGAGCTCGACGTGCTGCCTCGACTCGAGACGTTCGTGCTCCGCGGGCACCACCGCACCAGCCGACCCGAGTGCAGCGGAGGTGAACGAGACCTGCGGGCGAGTGACATCTGCGTGGTCAACGGGCTGCGCGTGACCACGCCGTTGCGGACCGCGCTCGATCTGGGCTGCAAGCTGTCGCGTCGGATGGCGCTCGCTGCCTTGGACGCCTTCATGCGAGACCACGGGATCACGCATGAGGAGATGCGCCGCGCCCTGCCGCGGTACTTCCGACGCCGTGGCGTCATCCAGCTACGCCAGCTGATCCCGCTGGCGGACCCCCGCGCCGAGTCGGCGGGCGAGTCGTGGACCCGCTTGGAGATCGCCGATGCCGGCCTGCCCGCCCCGCAACTCCAGTACTGGGTCAGCGTCGATGGGCGTCCGACTTACCGCCTTGACCTCGCCTACCCCCGCGCCAGGGTGGCGGTGGAGTACGACGGACGCGAGTTCCACGAGGGTGACGAGCGACGAGTCGCGGACGAGCGGCGGCGGCGATGGCTCAGGCGCAACGGCTGGACGGTCATCGTCGTCGACAAGCACTCGTTCTCTCCGGACGCTCTGGCTGCCTGGCTCGACGAGCTTCGGTCCGCGCTCCGGCTGGCCGCCTAAGATTCATGCGCGGCTCAACGCCGAAGGGGGCGCGGCTCAACGCCGAAGGGGGCGCGGCTCAACGGGCGCGGCGGGACAGCCGCTCGATGTCCATGATCACGACCGAGCGCGGCTCGAGCCGCAGCCAGCCGCGCGAGGCGAAGTCCGCGAGCGCCTTGTTGACGGTCTCGCGCGAAGCCCCGACCAGCTGCGCCAGCTCCTCCTGCGTGAGGTCATGGTGCACGTGCACCCCGTCGTCGGCGGTGCGGCCGAAC
This sequence comes from Nocardioides sp., assembly GCA_051960495.1. GTDB lineage: Bacteria > Actinomycetota > Actinomycetes > Propionibacteriales > Nocardioidaceae > Nocardioides_B. The sequence continues at coordinate 2,739 of JBQCEF010000534.1, forward strand.
CGGTCCGCGAGGTCGAGCAGCGCCTTGGCCACGCGGCCCGGCACGTCGGAGAACACCAGGTCGGCGTTGACGTCGTTGGCCTTGCGCAGCCGCGCTGCGATCTGCGCCAGCAGCCCGCGCGCCACCGCCGGGCGGCCCTCGAGCCAGCGCAGCAGGTCCTCGTGGGACAGCGACATGAACGTGGTGTCGGTGACCGCGGTGACCGTCGCCGAGCGCGGCCCCGGGTCGAACAGCGACAGCTCGCCGAACATCTGGCCCGGCCCGAGGATCGCCAGCAGGTTCTCGCGGCCGTCGGAGGACGTGCGGCCCAGCTTCACCTTGCCGTCGGTGACGATGTAGAGCTTGTCGCCCTCGTCACCCTCGTGGAACAGCACCTCGCCGCGACGCAGCCGGGTGTCGGCCATGGAGGCACGAAGAGCGGTCGCCGCCTCGTCGTCCAGGGCGCTGAACAGCGGCGCCTGGCGCAGCACGTCATTGTCCACAAGAAGTCCTCTCACGGCCTCGCCTCGCCGGGTGCGCGACGGTTACTCAGGTCACAGTGTGTCGCATGACCGCCTCGGGGTGCCATGAAGGTCCCGTTTAGGCTGGTTGCGTGTCCGCCTCTACCCCGATCGCGCGTCCTGACACCAGCCTGGTCCGCCGGGCCCGCAAGATCGACCGTGTGCTCGCCGAGACCTACCCCGACGCGAAGTGCGAGCTGGACTTCGACAACGCCTTCGAGCTGCTCGTCGTGACCGTCTTGTCGGCGCAGACGACCGACCGCCGCGTCAACGCCGTACGCCCCGCGCTGTTCGCCGCCTACCCCGACGCGGTCGCGATGGCGGCCGCCGAGCGCGAGAAGCTCGAGACGATCATCCAGCCGACCGGGTTCTTCCGCGCCAAGACCGAGTCGCTGCTGAAGCTCTCGCAGGCCCTCGTCGAGCGGTACGACGGCCAGGTGCCGAACCGTCTCGAGGACCTGGTCACCCTGCCGGGGGTCGGCCGCAAGACCGCGAACGTCGTGCTGGGCAACGCGTTCGGGATCCCCGGCATCACCGTCGACACGCACTTCGGCCGGCTGTCGCGGCGCCTGGGGTTCACCGAGGAGACCGACCCGGTGAAGGCGGAGCACGCGGTGGGCGCGCTGTTCCCCAAGAGGGACTGGACGATGCTGTCCCACCACCTGATCTGGCACGGCCGCCGGGTCTGCCACGCCCGCAACCCCGCCTGCGGCGCCTGCACGGTCGCGAAGTGGTGCCCGGCGTACGGCGAGGGCCCCACCGACCCCGACGTCGCCGCCAAGCTGGTGAAGACCGAAGGGCGAGCATGAGCCGACCCCGGCTCGGGGGGATCCTGGCCGCCGCGCTGCTCGCCCTGGCCGCCGGCTGCGGCACCGACGAGCCCGCGCCGGACACCGCCACGCCGGCCGCCCCGCGCGTCGACGTCGACACCCCGGCCCTGCGCGCCCAGAAGGCCGACGCCGGGATCGCCGACTGCACCGAGCCGGCCGGCGACGGCCCCGTCGAAGGCGGCATGCCCGAGCTGACCCTGCCCTGCCTCGGCGGCGGCCCGGACGTCGACCTGAGCGGCCTGCGCGGGCCGCTGGTGGTCAACCTGTTCGCGCAGTGGTGCGGACCCTGTCGCGAGGAGCTGCCCTACTACGAGCGGCTGCACGAGCAGGGCAAGGGGAAGGTCGACGTGCTCGGCATCGACTACCTCGACACGCAGCCCGCCGGCGCGCTCGAGCTCGCCGAGGCCACCGGCGTGACCTTCCCGCTGCTCGCCGACCCCGGCGGCCTGCTCCGGGCGCCGTTCCGGGTCCGCGGCCTGCCCGGCGTGCTGTTCGTCGACGCGCAGGGCCGGATCACCAACGACGGCGGCCGGCCGACGTTCACGGTGATCCGCTCCTACGACGAGCTGACCTCGCTGGTCCGTGAGCACCTCGGCGTGCGCCTCTGAGGCCTGGGTAGGCTCGGTCCGTGCCCGACGTCGACCCCGTGCTGCCCGAGTGGCTCGAGCCGGTGCGGCGAGGGGCGCGGCGCATCACCGCCCAGGAGCTGACCTGGTTCGTGCCGCCCGAGGACGCGAGCGTCCGCGAGGGCGCCGTGCTGATGCTGTTCGGCGACGGCCCCGCCGGCCCGGACCTGCTGCTCACCGAGCGTGCCCACGACATGCGCTCCCATCCCGGCCAGGTGTCGTTCCCCGGCGGCTCCGTCGACCCCGACGACCCGTCCCCGGTCCACGCCGCGCTGCGCGAGGCCGAGGAGGAGGTCGGTCTCGACCCGGCCGGCGTCGAGGTCTTCGCCGAGCTGCCGCAGCTGTGGCTGCCGCCGAGCAACTTCGCGGTGACGCCGGTCCTCGCCTGGTGGCGCGAGGAGAGCCCCGTCACGGTCGTCGACCCGCGCGAGGTGCACGCGGTCTACCGGGTGCCGATCGAGGAGCTGCTCGACCCGCAGCACCGGATCTCGGTGCGGCACCCCTCGGGCTGGAAGGGGCCGGCGTTCCTGATCGGCGACGACAAGGACCTGATCCTGTGGGGCTTCACCGCCGGGATCATCGCCCGGCTCTTCGACTTCCTCGGCTGGTCCCGGCCCTGGGACGCCGCCGTCATGCGCGACCTCCCGGACCATATGCTGGGCGTCCGCGACGACGCCGACCGGTGAGGTAAGCCCTTCGTGAACGTGCTCGACTGGTGCCTCGTCGCACTCGTGCTTGCCTACGCCGTCTCCGGCTACTGGCAGGGCTTCATCTCGGGTGCCTTCGCCACCGGCGGGCTGCTCCTCGGCGGGCTGCTCGGCATCTGGGTCGTGCCGAAGCTCCTCGGCGATGCCGCTCCGGCCCTCTGGGTCTCGCTCGCGGCGCTGTTCGTCGTACTGATCTGCGCGTCGTTCGGCCAGGCGATCCTGCAGTACGCCGGCACCCGGCTGCGCGACCGGATCACCTGGCAACCCGTGCGCGCCCTCGACGCGGTGGGCGGCGCCGCACTGAGCATGGTCGCCGTGCTCGTCGTGTCGTGGGCGCTCGGCGTGGCCGTGAGCGGCGCGAGCCTGCCGTGGGTGAGCAAGCAGGTCCGCGAGTCTCGGGTCCTCAGCCGCGTCGACGACGTGATGCCGCCACGCGCCGTCACCGCGCTGAACTCCTTCAACGACGTGGTCGGGTCCAGCTTCTTCCCGCGCTACCTCGAGCCGTTCGCCCGCGAGCGCATCATCTCGGTCGGCCCGCCGCCGGGGCGGATCGCGCGCGACCCGGAGGTGCAGGCCGCGGCCGCCAGCGTGCTGAAGGTGCGCGGCGAGAACTCCTGCAACCGCGGCGTCGAGGGCACCGGCTTCCTCTACGCCCCCAACCGGCTGATGACCAACGCCCACGTCGTCGCGGGCGTGCGCGACCCGGCGGTGATCGTCGACGACCAGGAGGTCCCGGCGACCGTCGTCTACTACAACGAGGACCTCGACGTCGCCGTGCTGGCCGTGGACGGCCTGAACCGGCCCTTCCTGCGCTTCGACACCGGCGGCGAGGAGCGCGAGCCCGCCGCGGTGCTCGGCTACCCCCAGGACGGCCCGTACGACGTGCAGGCCGCCCGGATCCGCGGCAAGCAGCGGCTGCGCAGCCCCGACATCTACGGCAACGGCACGGTCATCCGCGAGGTGTTCTCGCTGCGCTCGCTGGTGCGTCCGGGCAACTCCGGCGGTCCGCTGGTCTCCGACGACGGCGACGTGCTCGGCGTGATCTTCGCGGCCTCGGTCACCGACGGCGACACCGGCTACGCCCTGACCGCCGAGCAGGTCAAGGAGAGCGCCGCCCAGGGGGCGACCTCCGACCGCGAGGTGTCCACCGGCCGCTGCGCCTAGCCGTACCGCCGGCGGGGCGTCACATGCCGGTGACGCCGTCCGTCGACTCCCGCAACAGGTCGAGGTGGCCGCAGTGCCGCGCCGTCTCCTGGATCATGTGGATCATCGCGTAGCCCAGCGTGAACTCCATGCCTTCCCCACGGGCGGGGTCGTCGAGGTGCGAGTCCGCCACCGCGAGCCGCGACTTCTCGCACTCCTCGACGTAGTCGGCCACGATCGTGGCGAGCGTGTCGCCGGCCTCCACGCGGAAGTTGCCGTGCAGGTCGTCGTCGGGCCACGGCCAGGGCACGTCCAGGCCCGCGAAGTCGATGCTGAACCAGAACCGCTCGGTGCCCGCCAGGTGCTTCACCACGGTCGCGGGCGTCAGCGTGGACGGCGAGACGGCCGCGGTGAACGCCTCGTCGTCGCTCAGGCCGGCCACCTTGTTGACCACCGTCGCCCGGTAGAAGTCGAGCATGCTCTCCAGCATCGCCCTCTCGGATCCGACCTGGATCGGACGGGTTCGCGCCACGGGTGCCACCTCAGTCATGGCCTCAGCCTGCCAGGCCTAGCCCGTACGACGCGGCAGCGTCCCGAGCCAGTCCAGCAACGCGGCGGTGCAACCCTCCGGGTCCTCCTCGGCCGGGAAGTGCCCGACGCCGGGGAGCACCGACTCGGTGAGCGGCCCGATCACGTGACGACGCGTCACCCGCATCCCGTCGAGGGGCAGCGCGCGGTCCTCGGCCCCGGTGAGGCACAGCACGGGCTGGCCGACCGGTGCCTGCAGTGCCCGCCCGAACGCCCGGCCGTCCGCGCGGACCCGGGACCGGAGCAGCCACCGGTGGTACTCCAGCGCGCA
>JBQCEF010000535.1:0-3138 GCA_051960495.1 Nocardioides sp.
GACTGCATGACGTAGTCGCCGACGCCAGTCGCACCGTTCGGGAAGGCCTTGAACGCCTCCTCCTGGCCGGCGCGGGCCACGAAGGCGATCGCCAGGACGACGTACATGATGACCATCGAGAGCGCCGTCGCCACCATCGAGTCGCGCAGGAACCGCAACGACTCGGGGAGGTTCAGGTCCTCGGTGGAGCGGCTGTTGCGTCCGACCGCCTTGCCCACCGCCCCGGCGGAGACGTAGGCCAGCGTGCCGAAGTGGCCGATGGCGATGCTGTCGTCACCGGTGATCCGTCGCGTGAAGGGGTGGGCGAAGGCCGGCAGCGACACCATGACGATGCCGAGCAGCACCCCGCCGAGCCCGACGACCACGAGGCCGGAGTAGTCGGCCGAGGCGAGCACGATCGTCAGCAGGGTGGCCATGAACAGCATGTGGTGACCGGTGAGGAACACGTAGTGCAGCGGCGTGAAGCGCGCCAGCAGCAGGCTCACCAGGAACCCCAGGATCATCAGCCAGGACACCTGGGCACCGAACTGGGACTGCGCGATGCCCACGATCGCCTCGTTGGTGGGGATCACCCCCTGGGCCCCGGTGGCCCCCTGGATCATGGCCCCGAGCGGCGACAGCGAGTCGACCACGAGGGTCGCCCCGGCTCCGATCAGCAGGAAGCCCAACGTGGCTTTGAGCGCCCCGCCGACGATCTGGCCGGTCGACTTGCGCAGCGCGACGAGACCGACGGCGGTGATGATGCCGATCAGGAAGGCCGGAACGCTGAGGACCTCGTTGACGAGGAAGTTGCCGATTGCCCCGAGCCAGTCCATGTGCGTCTCCTCAGACGTCGTACGACTCGCGCAGTGCGCGGTCGATCTCGGTCGTGCTGGTGAAGTTCTCGATCACCCTCATGGGCACGCCGACGTCGCCGAGGGTGCGGGCGATCTCGCCGGAGGTGAAGATCAGGTCGACGTCCTTGGCCTTGCCGCGTGCGGAGACGGTGTCGGTCGCCTCGACGTTGATGAAGCGGCCCCAGCCCCAGGTGTCGAGGACCTTCTCGAGCGTGTTCTTCAGGAACAGGCTGGTGCCCAGCCCGTTGCCGCACACCGTGAGGATCTTGTGCTGGCTCGCCCGGCCGCGGGCTGCCGGCCGGGCAGTGGCCTCGTCGGTCGCGGTCGGGGTGTCGGTGGCCGTCGCGGTCGCCGTGGCCGTGGCCGTCGCCCCGGCAGTCGCGGTGGCCGTGGCGCCGGCGCCGTCGAGCAGCGCGTAGACCTCCTCCGGCGTGCCGGCGTCGTCGAGCGCTGCCCGCTTGGCCGGGTCACCGAGGAGTTGCGCCAGGCTGGCCATCGCCGCCTGGTGCATGTCGCTGTCCTTGGCGGCCAGCGCGACGACCAGGGTCACCGGGTCGTTGGACTTGTGCCCGAACTCGACGGGCTCGGCCAGCCGGACCCACGACATGCCGGTGCGCAGGACGGCCTCGGAGGGCCGGGCGTGCGCGAAGGCGAACCCGGGGGCCACCACGATGTACGGCCCGTTCTCGTGGACGCTGTCGACCATGGAGTCGGTGTAGGCGGACTCGGCGACACCCGTCGCCTCCAGCAGGCGACCGGAGGCGCGGATCGCCTCCTCCCAGTCCGGGACGTGTGCGTCCAGGGCGATCGCGGCAGGGTCGGTGAGATCGCGCAGGGACGCCATGGCCGCGGACTTTACTCATCTGCGACATGTCCGTCATCGGTGTCCAGACAGATGTGTCCAGCATGTGGTGCCCTGGCTGTCCATAGCGTGATCGGGCCATGGTCTCGTGCCCCGTCCGGCCTGCCCGCCTGAGCGGGGCGGGTGTCAGCGCCGGTTGAGCAGGTCCTCGAACGGGGTCGGGTTCTCGAACGGGTCGACCGGGCCCGACGAGCGGCTGCCGACGACGAGGTCGGCGAGCTCCCGGGCGGCCCGGTCCACGCGCTCGGACAGCGCGCCGTCGGCGGTGCTCCCGAAGTCCTCGCTCGCGGCGAAGACACCCGTCGGCACGACCATCGCGCGCAGGTAGGCGAACAGCGGCCGCATCGCTACGTCGACCACGAGCGAGTGGCGGGCGGTCCCGGCGGTGGCGGCGGCGAGCACCGGCTTCCCGGCGAGCGCGTCCTTGTCCAGCACGTCGAAAAAGCTCTTGAACAGCCCGCTGTACGACGCGCTGAACACCGGCGTGACCGCGATCAGCGCGTCCGACTCGGTGACGGACCGGATCGCGGCCGCCAGGTCCGGCGAGGGGAACCCGGTGAGCAGGTTGTCGGTCAGGTCGCGGGCGAGGTCGCGCAGCTCGACGACGACGACCTCGGCCCGCTCGTCGTGCAGCCGCAGTGAGCGGTCGACGGCCTCGGCCAGCCGGTCCGCCAGCAGCCGGGTGGACGACGGCTTCCCGAGCCCGGCCGTGACGACGGCGATCGTGCGCGGGCTCATCGGGCGGCCTCCTTCGGCGAACGGCCGGTGACGTCGTCGACACCGGCGGGCACCGTGCCGTCCGGGGGCCCGCCGGCCGCGGCGACGAGCGAGGCGTGGGTCGGCGGATCGGCCGGGACGTGGGCGGGGCGGCGCGCCTCGAACTCCTTGCGCAGCACGGGCACGACCTCCTCGCCGAGCAGGTCGAGCTGCTCGAGCACGGTCTTCAGCGGCAGGCCGGCGTGGTCCATCAAGAACAGCTGCCGCTGGTAGTCGCCGACGTACTCGCGGAACCCGAGCGTCCGCTCGATCACCTGCTGCGGGCTGCCGACGGTCAGCGGGGTCTGCGCGGTGAAGTCCTCCAGTGACGGGCCGTGGCCGTAGACCGGCGCGTTGTCGAAGTACGGCCGGAACTCGTTGACCGCGTCCTGCGAGTTCTTGCGCATGAACACCTGGCCGCCGAGCCCGACGATGGCCTGGTCGGCCGAGCCGTGGCCGTAGTGCTCGAAGCGCCGGCGGTAGAGCCCGATCATGCGCTGGGTGTTAGACGCCGGCCAGAAGATGTGGTTGGCGAAGAAGCCGTCGCCGTAGTAGGCCGCCTGCTCGGCGATCTCCGGGCTGCGGATCGAGCCGTGCCAGACGAACGGCGCGATGCCGTCCAAGGGGCGAGGCGTGGACGTGAATCCCTGCAACGCGGTGCGGAACCGGCCCTCCCAGTCGACG
>JBQCEF010000536.1:0-2446 GCA_051960495.1 Nocardioides sp.
TCGAGGTAGCCGAGCTCGGCGGCGATGCCCATGTTCCGCACCATCGACCGCCCGACGAACGCCACCTTCCGGCCGTGGTCGCGCGCCGCGTCGAGCACCTGCTGGATCCGGTGCACGTGGCTGGCGAAGCTCGACACGATGATCCGGCGGGGTGCGGTGCGGAACACGGTGTCGATCGCCGGCGCGAGCTCGCGCTCGGACATCGTGAAGCCGGGGACCTCCGCGTTCGTGGAGTCCACCATGAACAGGTCGACGCCCTCCTCGCCGAGCCGCGCGAACCCGCGCAGGTCGGTGATCCGGTCGTCGAGCGGGAACTGGTCCATCTTGAAGTCGCCGGTGTGCAGCACCAGGCCGGCCGGCGTCCGGATCGCCACCGCGAGTCCGTCCGGGATGGAGTGGTTGACGGCCAGGAACTCCAGGTCGAACGGACCGATGCGCGTGGACTCGCCCTCGGCCACCGTCCGCAGCTTGGGCTTGATCCGGTGCTCCTTGAGCTTGGCCTCGATCAGCGCGAGCGTGAGCTTGGAGCCGACGACCGGGATGTCGGCGCGCTCCTTGAGCAGGTAGGGGACGCCGCCGATGTGGTCCTCGTGGCCGTGGGTGAGCACGACCGCGACCACCTGGTCGAGCCGGTCCCGGATCCAGCTGAAGTCGGGAAGGATCACGTCGATGCCCGGCTGGTGCTCCTCGGGGAAGAGCACCCCGCAGTCCACGATCAGCAGCTGACCGGCGTGCTCGAAGACCGTCATGTTGCGGCCGATCTCACCCAGCCCGCCGAGGCCGACGACACGCAGCCCGTTCCGCGGGAGCTTGGGCGGTGCGCTGAGTTCGGGATGGGGGTGGCTCATGGGACCGAACGCTATCGGAGCGCCCCGGGTTTACGCCGGGCGGTCACGGGGCATCCCCAGATCGGACGTAGTACTGGTGGGGGATCGCGAGAGCTGCGTCCGGTGCGAGGGTGAGGTTCTCGAGGGCGGGGTGTCTGCGTTGGCGTCGGTGAGTCGTGGTCTGCTCGTGGCGGCCGTGGTCGGATTGATCGCGGCGCTCTCGACGTCGGACCCGCAACCGGACCGACCCGCCCCCGAGTGGTACGTCCAGGTCTGCGCCGAAGTCTCCAGCTGCTAGCCGGTGGTTCCCGTCCGAGACGGCGAGGGACCACCGGCCCGCGGTCAGGGACCGGTCGGTCCCGACGTCACCGAGAGGGAGACGCCGCCGTCCACGACGAGTCCCGTGGCGGTACGACGCGTCCGCTCCTTCACCGTGTCGCCCGCCTCGTCGTAGAAGGCGAGGTGCACGACCACCTGGTCGTTGTGCGGCTCGGTCCGGATCGACGTCAGCAGGTCGTCGACGCTCTGCTCGCCGGTGCCGCTCCCGCCCGAACCGTCCTCGGCGAAGAACTCCTCGTCGGGGAACAGTCCGGAGTTGCCGCCGTACACGTCGAGCGTGCCGAACAGGCCGGCCGAGCGTCGGGGCACCGGCACCTCGACGACGACGGCGCGCGGACCGCTGGCCGGGGAGACCAGCCGCACCTTGAGCCGCTGGGTCCGCCCCGGGCGCAGCTGCAGGGTGTCGTTCTCGTCGACAGCGACCCAGGCGCCGCCCTGGCGGACCTTCACCTTCTCGAGCAGGTAGCGGTCGAAGTCACGGGCGAGCGACGAGGTCACGTCGACCTTGTCCAGCGAGATGTCCTCCACGCCGTTGAACCGCAGCCGGCTCAGGGCGTCGTACAGGTCGGCGGCGGTGGCGAAGCTGATGTCGTAGGGGTCGGCGTAGACGTCCGCCCGGCGCAGCGTGAAGGTGGTGCCGTCCTCGCGCGTCCCGGTGACGGTCCACGAGGCGCGGCCGCTGCCCTTGCCGATCCCGTCGAAGAGCCGGTCCTGGTTGGAGAGCAGGTGGCCCATCGCGATGTCGGGGAAGGCGTCGCCGACGGTGATGTGGGTGGTGCCGGTCCGCGACCGGCCGCCGCTGGTCACGTGGGAGGTCACGTCGCTGGTCGGCGGCGTGGCGCCGACGAAGCCGGCGATCCCGGCGATCCGGTCCTGGTCGACGGTGCCGACGGGTGCGCCGATGTTGGTGACCTTGAAGCCCGCGTAGGTCGGGTCCTCCTGCACGAACAGCACGTCGGCGCCGTGCATGGTCATGGTCGCCGGACCCGACCAGTTGAGCGGGTGACCCCACCCGACGACGCCGGTCCCGCACACGGCGGTGACCGTGCCGACCGCCCCGGCGGTGATGTCGCCGTAGGCCACGGATGCCGCGAGGTTCCCGCCGGGGACGATCCCCTCCGCGCCCGTCCCGGTGGCCGTCGTGGTGCCGGCCCGGACCACGCGGACGCCCTCGAGCGGGAGTCGCGTCGCGCCGGCCGACAGTCGCTTCTGGCTGCCCAGCCCCGCGATCCCGCAGGGAACCTCCGGGGGGCTCAGCCCCGCCGCCACCGGCTGTGCCG
>JBQCEF010000537.1:0-13904 GCA_051960495.1 Nocardioides sp.
CGGTGGGTGAGGGAACGCTCGAGGAGCTCGGCATCCCGATCGGGATTGCCGAGCGCCTCGCGCAGGTCGTCGTACGACGACGCGTCACCCACGCGGGTCTCCGTCAGAGAACCTGGCGTCGGGCGGCGCGCGCGCCGGACTGGCCGCACTCGGGGCAGGCCCGGTGCGGCAGGTGCTTGGCGCCGCAGGCCGGGTTGGCGCAGGTCACCAGCGAGGGCGCGACCGCCTTCCACTGCGAGCGACGGTGACGCGTGTTGCTGCGCGACATCTTCCGCTTCGGAACAGCCACTTAACTCACTCCTCAGGTACGCCGGGGGTCCGGCTGGGTACGTCGTCGTCTTGCGTCAGCCCTTGGAGCGCCGCCCACCGGGGGTCGATCGGCTCCTCGTGCTGATGGTCCGGGTCGTCTGCGAGCCGTGCACCGCACTCGATGCACAGCCCGGGACAGTCGTCTCGGCACAGCGGCTGGAACGGCAGTGCGAGCACCACCGCGTCCCGCAGCAGTGGCTCGAGGTCGAGCAGGTCTCCCTCGAGCCGGCTGGTACCGGAGTCCTCGTCGTCGTCCTCGTCGTCCTTCTCCTCGTAGACGAAGAGCTCCTGGAAGTCGACCTCGATCTCGTCGTGGATCTCCTCCAGGCACCGGACGCACTCTCCGACGAGTCCGGCCTTGGCCGTACCCGTCACCAGGACGCCCTCCATGACCGCCTCGAGCCGGATGTCGAACTCGATGGGCGACCCTTCGGGAACGCCGAGCACCTCGATACCGAGCTCTGCCGGCGCCGGCTCCGAGAAGGACTTCTGCCGCTGCGACCCCGGGCGGCGGCCGAGCTCGCGGGTGTCGAGCACGAGCGGCGCTCTCGGGTCGAGACGCACAGGAAAGTCCTTCAAGTCAACGGGCACAACAGAACTCAGTCCTCCACGATGAACATGAAGAACCGTCCTCAAGCGTACCGAACGGACCGCCCCGCGGCCAAAACGCGGTGCTCGCCCCGCGCCGGTGCGCGATTCTCACGCCGTCAGCCCGCCTCGCGGCACAACCAGCCGACCTGTGCGCGATTCTCGCGCAGGCGCAGGGACTGATCGACTGCTCAAACGGGCAAACCGCCCCGCCACCGGCGTTTCCGCCGCGAATCCGCCACGTTTGCCCGTCCGACGGGTTACCGCCTCGGCGCTCGAGGGGCTGGGCCGCGCCTGTGCGCGATTCCCGCGCCGTCAGCCCGCCGCGCGGCACAACCAGCCGACCTGTGCGCGATTCTCGCGCACGGTGCTGGACGGGCGTCAGCGCTCGAGGTGCTGGGGCAGCACGATCTTGTCGACCTCGTCGTCGGTGAGCGAGTCGAGGGCGGACCGGCCGGCGAGCCGCTCACGGCCCCGCTTGACCGCCTCCATGGTGCGCTCGAGGGTGATCTCGAAGTTGGCCAGCTTGGAGTCGACGTACTCGTCGGTCTCCTTGCGCAGTGCCTCGGACTCGTTGCGGGAGTGCTCGAGCGCCTCGTCGGCCTTGCGCTTGGCGAGCCGGAAGACCTCGGTGTCGGAGACCAGGTGGTCACGCTCGTTGCGGGCGTCGGCGACGATCTGCTCGGCCTCGCGCCGCCCCTCCTCGATGACGCCGTCGCGGTCGCGGAGCACGCGCTCGGCGTCGGTGAAGGCGGTCCCGATCGCCTGCTCCAGCTCGTCGACGAGGCCGAGCAGCTCAGCGCGGTTGACCACCGCAGATGCCGACATCGGCATCGAGCGCGCCCCCTCGACCGCTTGCCGCAGCGCGGCAAGCCTGGCGTGCACGTCCACGTTGTCCCTTTCTCGGATGATGCTCCTGCCCCGCCAGGAGTGACGCGTAGATCCCCGCTACGAAGATAGCCGTGATCGGCAACCTCAAACCTACGACTGCCGCTCGGCCAACCGGGCGGTAAGCCGCTCGAGGACGCGCGGCGGGACGAGGGACGACACGTCTCCCCCGAAGGTCGCCACCTCCTTGACCAGGCTCGAGGCGAGGAAGGAGTACTCGGGGCTGGTCGGCACGAAGACCGTCTCGATGTCGGCGAGGCTGGAGTTCATCTGCGCCATCTGGAGCTCGTAGTCGAAGTCGCTCACCGCCCGCAGGCCCTTGACGATCGCGACGACTTCGCGCTCCTTGCAGAAGTCGGTCAGCAGGCCGTCGAACGAGGCCACCGAGACGTTCGCGAACCCGGCGCAGGCCTCCTCGAGCATCTCGATGCGTTCCTCGGGGCTGAACAGCCGGTTCTTGGACTTGTTCACGCCCACCGCGACCACGACCTCGTCGAAGAGGGCGGCGGCCCGGGAGATGATGTCGATGTGTCCGTTGGTGACGGGGTCGAAGGACCCCGGGCACGCGGCTCTGCGCACTGCTGCTCCTCGCTGATCGGGCCGGCCGGTGGCGGAGGTCACGCCGGGCCGCTCGCTGCGTGACCGTACCAAAGGGTGGTCTCGCCGTACTTGCGCTCACGGTCGCCCACGTAGCCGTCCGGCCAGCGCAGCGCAGGACCCCGGCTCGAGCGCTCCACGACGACGAGCGCCCCACGCGAGAGCCACCCGTTGTCGCGCAGGGCGACCAGGTCGGCGTGCACGTCCTCGACGTCCAGCGCGTAGGGCGGGTCGAGAAAGACCAGGTCGTACGGCGCGCGCGGCGGCTGGGCGAGGCAACGCGACACCGGGGCCGCGACCACCTCGACGGTGAACCCGAGGGTGCGGGCGTTTTCCCGCACGAGCGTCGCGGTGCGCCGGTCGTGCTCCACGCAGGTCACCACGCCGGCGCCTCGCGACATCGCCTCGAGCCCGACCGCCCCGGAGCCGGCGTACAGGTCCAGGAAGCGCAGGCCGGTGACCGAGCCCACGCTGGCGTCGATCGAGGAGAACAACGCCTCCCGGACGCGGTCCGACGTCGGACGGGTGTTGTCCCCCGTCGGCGCCTTGATCCTTCGGCCGCCGGCCGATCCCCCGATGATCCGCGTCACGACTCGCTCATGCCTTCTCCAGGTAGTCCGCCTGCTCGGTCTCGCGCAGCCGGTCGAGGGCGCGAAGCAAGTCGGGATGTCGGCTCAGCACAGGGTCATCTTCCACTACCTGTTCGGCAGCCGCACGCGCGTCGGTGATGACGTCCTCGTGCCGCAGCACCGACAGCAGGCGCAGCCCGGACCTGCTCCCCGACTGGGAGGCGCCGAGCACGTCACCCTCACGGCGCTGCTCGAGATCGAGCCGGGAGAGCTCGAAACCGTCGGTCGTGGCCGCCACCGCGTCCAGGCGCTCGCGCGCGGCCGAGCCCTTCTCTGCCTGGGTGACGAGCAGGCACAGCCCGGGATGTCCGCCTCGCCCCACCCGGCCGCGCATCTGGTGCAGCTGCGAGACGCCGAACTGGTCCGCGTCGAGGATTACCATCGCGGTGGCGTTGCCGACGTCGACCCCGACCTCGATGACCGTGGTGGACACGAGCACGTCGACCTCGCCGTCGGCGAAGCCGCGCATCGTCTTGTCCTTCTCGTCCGGCGCCAGTCGCCCGTGCATCGCCGCGACCCGAAGCCCGTCGAGGGGGCCGGCGGCGAGGCGGGGGGCGACCTCCTCGACCGCCGCGGGTGGCGCCGGGGTCTCGTCGTCCGGGGCCGGCTCCCCGTCGGACTCGGCCGTGCCCGCGTCGATCCGCGGGCAGACGATGTAGCACTGTCGCCCGGCGGTGACCTCCTCGCGCACCCGGGCCCAGACCCGGTCGACCCAGCCTGGCTGGTCGCGCAGCGGCACGACCGTCGTCTGGATCGGCGCCCGGCCTCCGGGGAGCTCGGTGAGGGTGGAGGTCTCCAGGTCGCCGAACACCGTCATCGCGACGGTGCGCGGGATCGGCGTCGCGGTCATCACGAGCACGTGCGGCGGGGTGGCACCTGCCTTGTCCGCGAGCGCGGCCCGCTGCTCGACACCGAACCGGTGCTGCTCGTCGACGACGACGAGGCCGAGGTCGGCGAACTGCACCTTCTCCTCGAGCAGGGCGTGCGTGCCGATGACGATGCCGGCGGCGCCCGAGGCCGCGTCGAGCAGGGCCTGCCGGCGGGAGGCGGCGCCGAGCGAGCCGGTGAGGAGCGCGACCTGGGTCCCGTCGGCGGCGCCGCCGAGCATCCCGCCTGCGGCGAGGTCGCCGAGCATGGCCGAGATCGAGCGGTAGTGCTGCTGGGCGAGCACCTCCGTCGGAGCGAGCAGGGCGGCCTGGCCTCCCGAGTCCACGACCCGGAGCATCGCCCGCAGTGCCACGACGGTCTTGCCGGAGCCGACCTCACCCTGGAGCAGCCGGTGCATCGGGTGCCCCGCCGCGAGGTCGCGCAGGATCTCCTCGGAGACCTGGAACTGTCCCTCGGTGAGGGTGAACGGCAGGCGCTCGTCGAACTGCTCGAGCAGGCCGCCGTCCCGGCCGGTGCGCGGCTCGGCGTCGAGGGCGCGCAGGGCGACCCGGCGCTGGGCGAGCGCGGCCTGGGTGACGAACGCCTCCTCGAAGCGCAACCGCTGCTCCGCGGCCTGTTTCTGCTCCCAGGTGTCCGGGCGGTGGATCCACTCCAGCGCCTGACGCGCGTCGACCAGCCCGCGGGCGCGTCGTACGGGCTCGGGAAGCGTCTCGGGCACCTCCTCGATCATCTGCAGCGCGAGCTTGATCGCGTCGGCGAGCTGCCACGACTGCACGGTCGACGTCGCGGGGTAGATCGTCATCAGGTCGGGCTGCGCCTCGAACTCGGCCAGCGCGAGGTCGGCGGCGGACTCGTCGCCCTGCTTGAACACCTGGGTCTGCGGGTTGGTCAGCTGCCACCGGTCACGGAAGCGGCCGACCTTGCCCGAGAACAGCGCGGTGGCACCTTCGCGGATCGTGCGGGCCCGCCAGTCGGCGAGGTGCTTCTTCTTGTCGAAGAAGGTCAGCATCAGCTGGTCGTGCTCGGTGGCCACGGTGACCTCGAGCCGGTAGGCCATTCCGCCACGGCGCCGGTCGGGGTAGCTCTTCTGCTGCGAGCGGGCGACGCGGGCGACGAACGTGATGTGCTCGTCGAGCTGGAGGTGGCCGAGGTCGCTGACCTTCCCCTTCTCGACGTACCGGCGCGGATAGTGGGTGAGCAGCTCGCCCACGGTGCGGTAGCCGAAGGCCTTCTCGATCTTCGCCGCCGCCGTCCCCGCGACGGCCGACAGCTTGGAGTCCCAGGTGATCGTCGGCATGGCTCGCTCCTACTCGACGCCGACCAGCAGCGGGTAGCGTTCCTGCCCGCCGTCGTAGACGACCACGTCCACGGTGGGGTGGGCGGAGGCGAGGTACGACGCGCACCGGTCGGCCAGCTCGACACCGTCCACGCCCGCCACCACGGTGACCAGCTCACCGCCACCACCGAGGAGGCGTTCGAGGACGTCGGTGGCCACAGTGAACAGGTCGGCACCGACAACGACGAAGTCACCCTCGATCGCACCGAGCACGTCGCCCGGCTCGCAGGGCCCGGCCGTGGTCATCGCCTGCTTCGCGGCCACCGTCACCGCCCCGGCGCGGGCGTGCCGCGCGGCCGCCGTCATCTCGAGGATGTCCTGCTCGAAGGTCCGGCCGGGCTCGTGCACGGCGAGCGCGGCCAGACCCTGCACCTGGGCGTTGGTGGGGATGACCGCCACCCGCAGGTCCAGCTCCTGACGAGCGGTCTGGCCGGCAGCCTCGGCGGCCGGGATGGCGTCGCGGTCGTTGGGCAGCAGCACCACCTCGGCCGCGCCGCACCCGGTCACGGCCTCCAGCAGCTGGCCCGTGGAGGGACGGCGTCCCGGACCGCCCGGCACCACGACCGCGCCCGCCTCGCGGTAGAGGTCGCTCAGCCCGTCGCCGGCGGAGACCATCACGACCTTGCGTCCGCGCCGCGGCGAGGGCATCCCGGGGCCGGTGGAGCGCCGGACGATCTGCTCGGCGAAGTGCGTGACGCGGATCCGGTGCGGCCGGCCGGCCTCGATCCCCGCCTCCACTGCGGCGCCGACGTCGTCGACGTGGACGTGGACGTTCCAGAGCCCGTCCCCGCCGACCACGACCAGCGAGTCGCCGAGCGGCGCGAGGCTGCGGCGCAGCCGGGGGATCTGCTCGTCGTGCGCCTCGAGCAGGAACATCACCTCGTAGGCGGGACCGTCCTCGGTGAGATCTCCGCTCGGCAGCGGCATCGGGATGGCCCGGGTGCCGAGCGGGGCATGAGCGCTGACCGCACGGTGACCGGTCACGGCGGTCTCGGCGGCGTCGAGGACGACGCACAGCCCCCGTCCCCCGGCGTCGACGACCCCGGCGTCGTGGAGGACCCGCAGCTGGTCGGGGGTCCTGACGAGCGCTTCGCGGGCGGCACCGGCAGCGGCGCGGATCACGTGACCGAGCCGCATCCGCTCGTCCGCGGCCGTCTCGAGCGCCGCGTCCGAGGCGGCCCGGGCGACGGTGAGGATCGTCCCCTCCACCGGCTCGCCGACCGCCGCGTAGCTCGCGTCGGTCGCCTGGGCGAGGCCTTCGGCGAACACCAGCGCGGACCGGTCGTCGGGGCCGGCCAGGGCCAGTCGTTTGCACAGGGCACCCACGAGCTGGGAGAAGATCACCCCGGAGTTGCCGCGCGCACCCAGCAGGGCGCCCCGCGCGAACGCCGCCAGGGCGGCCCGGAGGTCGTCGGACGGCTCTCCGTCGGCAGGATGGGTGACCTCGAGCATCGCGTTGCGCGCCGACTCGAAGGTCAAGAACAGGTTGGTGCCGGTGTCCCCGTCGGGCACCGGGTAGACGTTGAGCGCGTCGATCTCCTCGCGGGCGGCCGCCAGCGCGGCCAGCGCGAGCTCGGAGAACCGCACCACGGTCGGCAGGTCGAGCGTGGCGGCAGCCTCGGCCTGCATGCGCTGCCTCCTCCGGCGTGGTGCTGTGGTGGCGGTCACCCCGACCGCGGGCTGTCAGGGTAGTCGAGGGCCTGGTCGCCGCCTCGATTCGCGTCCACAGCGGGGCATCGGATACTCTTGTGCGGTTGCCTGCACCACGCGCGACCCCATGTTTCGAGTTCCACATCCCGAGCTATTCCAGGAGTTCACGGTGGCTGCCGTCTGTGACATCTGCGCCAAGCGCCCGGGCTTCGGTCACAACCGGCCGTGGTCGCGCAAGATTACGAAGCGTCGCTTCGACCCCAACATCCAGCGCGTCCGCGCGACCGTCAACGGTACGCCGAAGCGCCTGAACGTGTGCACCGGCTGCCTCAAGGCCGGCAAGGTCTCCCGCTGAGCGCGAACCGCTGAGTCCGGACGACCCGGAGAAGCCGCCCCTCGGGGCGGCTTTTTTCATGCCCAGTGCGCGTGGCCGGTCGGGCCTTCGTAGGCGGCCCCGTCGACGGTGACGCCCTCCCCCTCGGTCACCTCGCCGATGACGGTCCAGGGCTCCGGAAGCGCCCTACCCTCGGGGAACGTCGCCACCAGGGCGTGGTCGTCGCCGCCGCCGAGGACGAACCGCAGCGGGTCGGCGCCGAGGGCGGCACCGACCGCCTGCAGCGGCTCGGCGATGTCGAACGCCGCGGAGCGGATGTCCACCGCGACCCCGCTCGCCTCGGCCACGTGCCCGACGTCGGCGAGCAGCCCGTCGGAGACGTCGATCATGGCGGTCGCGCCGAGGCGCAGCGCCTGCGCGCCCGCGGCGTACGGCGGCTCCGGGCGCCGGTAGGCGTCCTCGAGGTTGCGGGGCGACCGGAAGCCCCGGGCCAGGACCGCCAGGCCGGCCGCGGCCCAGCCCTGGCGGCCGGCGATCGCGACCACGTCGCCGGGACGCGCGCCCGAACGGCGCACCGGGTCTCCGGCGACCGACCCGAGCACGGTGATCGCGATGACCAGCTGGTCCGAGCTCGTCAGGTCACCGCCGACGACACAGGCGCCGACGAGCGCCGCCTCCTCGGCGATCCCCTCGGCGAGCTCGAGGGCCCACTCCACGGGCAGGTCCGCCGGAGCGGCCAGGCCGACGGTGAGCGCGCCGGCCACGCCGCCCATCGCGTTGATGTCGGACAGGTTCTGAGCAGCCGCGCGGTGCCCGATGTCGAGCGCCGAGGCCCAGTCGCGGCGAAAGTGTCGGGTGTCGACCATCAGGTCGGTGGACACGACCGCCCGGCCGTCGGGCACGGCCACGATCGCGGCGTCGTCCCCGGGACCGAGCAGCACCTGCTCCCGCTGGGGGAAGCGGCGGCCCAGCTCGGCGATCAGGCCGAACTCGCCGATGTCCGCCAGGGTCGCGCCCGGCACGAGGTGGGGGGAAGTCATGGGCGCTATTGAATCCGATTCCCTGCCTGTGTTCCGACAGGGGCGCGCCGCGCGATAGGTTGGCGGCGATCGGTGTCCCACCCCTCCGACCTCAAGGAGCTCCCATGGTCGTCCAGGCCTACATCTTGATCCAGACCGACGTCGGCAAGGCCGCCGAGGTGGCCGCCGAGATCGCCGAGGTCAAGGGAGTCACGCTCGCCGAGGACGTCACCGGCCCCTACGACGTGATCGTCCGTGCCGAGGCGCGCAACGTCGACGAGCTCGGCAAGCTCGTGGTCGCCCGGGTGCAGAACATCTCCGGCATCACCCGTACGCTGACCTGCCCGGTCGTGCACATCTGAGCTGCTGCGGCGGACCGGAACGATCCGTCATGCCCCGACAACGCCCCGTTCGCGCGAACGCGGGCGTTGTCGCATGTCTGGGGGTCCTCGGGCTGCTCGTGGCGGGCTGCGGGGGCGGCGCCGTGGAGGTCGCGGATGCCGCCGGCCCCGGGGACCTGGCAGCGCGTGAGGCGCGCGGCTGCGCCTCGCTGCTTGACGCGCTGCCCGACGTCCTGGACGGGCTCCAGCGCCGGCACGTGGAGCCGTCGGACGCCTACGCGGCCGCCTGGGGCGACCCGGCGGTCGTGCTGCGCTGCGGCGTCGGCCGGCCGAAGGGGTTCAACGCCGTCTCGAGCTGCCAGATCACCAACGGGGTCGCGTGGTTCATCCCCGACTCGCAGATCACCGGGCAGCCCGAGGCGATCACGATGACCACGATCGGCCGCTCCCCGGGCGTGGAGGTGCGACTGCCGATCGAGAGCTTCCCGCCGGCCGGCGCGATGGTCGACCTCGCCGGCCCGCTGAAGCAGACCACGCGCAAGGTCGAGCGCTGCGGCTGACCAGGATGTGCGGCCTGCCGGCTCAGCGCAGGCCGGTGTCGCGGTGCAGGGCCAGCTGCACGAGCCGGTCGACCAGCGCCGGGTAGTCGAGGCCGGTGGCCGCCCACATCCGCGGGAACATCGACGACGGGGTGAAGCCCGGCATGGTGTTGATCTCGTTGATCACGAGCTTCTCGTCGGGCATCAGGAAGAAGTCGACTCGGGCCAGCCCCTCGCACGAGAGCGCCTCGAACGCGCGGACGGCCAGGTCCTGGACCTGCGTGGCCTGCGGCGCCGGCAGGTCGGCGGGCACGCTCAGCTCGGTGTGCTCCTCGGGGAGGTACTTCGCGGCGAAGTCGTAGAACTCGTGGCTGCCGTCGACCACGATCTCCGCGACCACGCTGGCGTCGGGCGGGTTGGTGCCGAACCCCTCGATGACGCCGCACTCGATCTCGCGGCCGCCCTCGGCCGCCACCTCGACCAGGACCTTGGGGTCGTGCTCGCGCGCCGCCTCCACGGCTGCCTCGAGCTCACCCGCGTGGTGCACCTTGCTGATCCCGATGCTCGAACCGCCGCGGCACGGCTTGACGAAGACCGGGTAGCCGAGCGAGTCGACGCTCTCCCGGCAGGCCGCCCGGTCGGTCTCCCAGGCCCGAGGGGTGATCACGGTGTAGGGCAGCACGGGCAGCCCCTGGGCCTGGAAGACGATCTTCATGTAGTGCTTGTCCATGCCGACCGCGCTGGCGAGCACCCCGGCACCGACGTAGCGGACCCCCGCCATCTCGAGCAGCCCCTGGATCGTGCCGTCCTCGCCCCAGGGCCCGTGCAGCAGCGGGAAGACCACGTCGACCTCCCCGAGCGTGCGGGGCACCGAGCTCGGCTCGGAGACCACGAGCTCGCTGCCGCCGGTGTCGTTGGCGAGCGCCACCGCGGCCCGCGAGCCGTCGACCTCGGGAAGCTTGTCGGCCGAGGTGATGGCGAGGCGGCCCGGGTCGTCGGCCTCGAGGACCCAGCGGCCCTCGTGGGTGATCCCCACCGGCACCACGTCGTACCTCTCGGTGTCGAGGGCCTGCAGCACGCTTCCCGCGGTCGCGCACGAGACGGCGTGCTCGTTGGACCGGCCACCGAAGACGACGGCGATGCGGGGCTTGCGGGTCTCGTCCGGGGTCTGCTCGTCCATGGTGGCTCAAGACCCTACCCGGGCCGCCCCGGCGGACCTCGTAGTGTGGCGCCATGTCCAGCACGCCACCCTCCCGACCGTTGCGACCGGCCACTCGGGCGGTGACGTCCGGGCGGCCCTCGCACGAGCCCGACAGCCCGCTGAACCCGCCGATCACGATGGCCTCGACCTACGTCGCCGGTGGTGCCGTGGAGTACGGCCGCTACGGCAACCCGACGTGGAGCGCGTTCGAGGAGGCGCTCGGCGACCTCGAGGGCGGCCGCTGCCTGGCGTTCGGGTCCGGCCTGGCCGCGGTCTCGACGATTCTCGACCTCGTGGGGCTGGGCGCCAAGGTGGTGGCGCCCCGGCACGCCTACAACGGCAGCATCATGCAGCTCGCGGACCTCGAGTCCCGGGGGCGGATCACCGCGGAGCTGGTCGACGTCGAGGACACCGCCGCAGTCGTCGCCGCGTGCGACGGCGCGGCCCTGGTCTGGCTCGAGTCACCGACCAACCCGGCGCTCGAGGTGGCCGACCTCCCGCCGATCATCGAGGCCGCGCACGCCGCGGGCGCCTACGTCGTCGTCGACAACACCTTCGCGACTCCCCTGCTGCAGCAGCCGCTCTCGCTCGGTGCCGACATCGTGGTGCACTCGGCGACCAAGTTCATCGCCGGGCACAGCGACGTGCTGCTCGGCGCGATCGCGACCGCCGACGACGAGCTGTACGACGTGCTCAAGAAGCGTCGCGACCTCGTGGGAGCCGTGCCCGGCACGTTCGAGACCTGGCTCGCGTTGCGCGGCCTGCGCACCCTGCACGTGAGGCTGGAGCGGGCCCAGGCCAACGCCGAGGAGCTCGTACGTCGGCTGCGCAACCACCCGGCGGTCGGCGAGGTCCGCTACCCGGGCTTCGGCGCGATCATCTCGGTCGTGCTGGCGCAGGGCGCGATCGCCGCGGACCTGCTCACCCACAAGACCAGTCTGTGGGTGCACGCCACCAGCCTGGGCAGCGTGGAGTCGACGTTCGAACGACGCCGCCGGTGGCGCACCGAGCCGGCCACCATCCCCGAGGGTCTGGTGCGGATGTCGGTGGGCATCGAGGACGTCGACGACCTGTGGGACGACCTGGCGCAGGCGCTGGACGACCTGACCGGCGAGCCGCCCGAGAGCTGAGCCGCTGCCGGGCGGGCCGGCGATCGTGGGTCAGTCGCGCTCGTGCTTGGTGTCACGGGAGATCAGGCTGGTGAGCATGTCCCCCGCGGTCATCTCCCCCTCGACGACCGCGTGCACGTGCTCGGCGATCGGCGCGTAGACGTCGACCTTGCGGGTGAGGTCGAGCAGGGACGAGGCGGACTTCACGCCCTCGGCGACCTGGCGTGTCGAGGCGGTGACCTCGGCGATGCTCATGCCCTGGCCGATCTTCTCGCCGAACGTGCGGTTGCGCGAGAGCGGCGACGAGCAGGTGGCGACGAGGTCGCCGAGGCCGGCGAGGCCCATCAGGGTCATCGGGTCGGCCCCGAGCCGGGTGGCCAGGCGCGCGGTCTCGGCAAGGCCGCGGGTGATCACCGAGGCGGTGGTGTTGTCCCCGAAGCCGAGACCGACCGCCATGCCCACGCTGAGCGCGATCACGTTCTTGTAGGCGCCGCCGACCTCGCAGCCGACCACGTCGGTCGAGGAGTAGGGACGGAACCAGGCGCAGTGGAAGGCCTCGCGCAGCCGGCTCGCGACGTCCTCGTCGGCGCAGGCGACCACGCTGGCTGCGGGCTCGCGCAGGGCGATCTCCTTGGAGAGGTTGGGCCCGCTGAGCACCCCGATCCGATCCGGGCCGGCGCCGGTGACCTCCGCGATGACCTCGCTCATCCGCTTCAGGGAGCCGAGCTCGACACCCTTCATCAAGGAGACCATCACGGCGTCCCGGGGCAGGACCGGTTCCCACTCCACGAGGTTCTGCCGGAACGTCTGGGACGGCACGGCGAAGATCACGATGTCTGCACCGGCCACGGCCCGCTCCGGGCCGTGCGTCGCGGACAC
Organism: Nocardioides sp.; assembly: GCA_051960495.1. GTDB lineage: Bacteria > Actinomycetota > Actinomycetes > Propionibacteriales > Nocardioidaceae > Nocardioides_B. The sequence goes on from JBQCEF010000537.1 coordinate 12,308, forward strand.
GCTCTCGGGGAGCTCGATCCCCGGAAGGTAGTCGGTGTTCTCGCGCTTCTCGTTGATCGCCGTGCAGACGTCCTCCCGGCGCGCCCACATCGTCACGTCGTGACCGGCGTCGGCGAGCACCAGCGAGAACGCGGTCCCCCAGGATCCGGCCCCGAACACCGTCACCTTCGTCATCGGCTGTCTCCTGTCCGCGGGGTCCTGCCGCGACGTCGCTTCTTGTCCCGGTTCGGGTTGCCGATCTGCTTCACGCCGGCCGCCCGTGGGTCGAAGCGTACGGCGGGCGGGGTCTCGCCGCGGATCTCCCCGAGCAACCGGGTGATCTCGTCCATGATCCGGGAGGTGGCGTCCTGCAGCAGCTCCGGCGTCAGCGGCCGGCCCCGGAGGTCGTCGAGGTCGACGGGGTCACCCGCCTTGACGGTGATCAGCTTGCGCGGGAACAGCCGCGGCCGGGCGGCATACGGGTAGAGGATGTCCTGCGGTCCCCACTGGGCCACGGGGATGACGGGTGCGCCCGAGGCCAGGGCGATCCGAGCGGCTCCGGTCTTGCCGGTCATCGGCCACAGGTCCGGGTCGCGCGTGAGCGTCCCCTCGGGGTAGACCACGACGCACTTGCCCTGCTCGACCGCCTGGACCGCCGCGCTGAACGCGAGCGAGGCGTCGGTGGTCATCCGGTAGACCGGGATCTGCCCGGTGGCGCGGATGAGCTTGCCGATGACCGGGACGTCGAGGACCTCGACCTTGGCGAGGAAGCGGACGATCCGGCCGTTGCCGTAGACGAAGTGGGCGAAGGTCAGCGGGTCGACGTGCGAGAGGTGGTTCGCGGCGACCACGCACCCGTCCCGCGCCGGGATCTTGTCGCCGTCGATCCAGCGTCGCCGCGTCAGCAGCCGCAGCACCGGCTCCGCGATGGCGACGCAGATGGCGAACGCCCATCCGCGGGGCTCCTGAAGCTTGCGCGGGTACCCCAACGCTGCACTCTCCTCGTCGCTGCTGCGGTGGCCCGGGGTGGCCACTGGGAGCAGCATGCCGCATAGACCTGTCCGGACGCGGCTGCGGCTCGACTGGAGACACCTGGCAGGATCGGACCGATGCGCTCCTCCCCCTCGTTCGGCGCGGTCGTGCCGGTGAAGCCGCCGTCGGTGGCGAAGTCGCGGCTGGCCGGGCTGGGCGACGACGTACGACGTGCGCTCGCGCGCGCGTTCGCCGCCGACACCGTCGAGGCCACGCTCGCCTGTGACCGGGTCGAGGCCGTACTGGTGGTGACCGACGACCACGTGCTCGCGGCCGAGCTCGCCGGGATCGGTGCGCACGTCATCCCGGACGGCGCGTCCGACGACCTCAACGCGACCTTGTTCCAGGCGGCTGCCGAGCTGCTGCGCCGGCACCCGGGCCTGCGTGTCGCCGCGGTCTGCGCCGACCTGCCCGCGCTGGAGGCCGCCGACCTGTCGGCCGTGCTCGACGCTGCCCCCGACGACGCCATGGGATTCGTCTCCGACGCGGACGGCGTGGGCACGACGGTCCTCACCGCGCCGGACCTCGCCACGTTCCGGCCGGCCTTCGGCCCCGGCTCCCGCGCCGTGCCCCTGGGGCGCGGCGC
>JBQCEF010000538.1:0-11843 GCA_051960495.1 Nocardioides sp.
AGACGTCGTCGCCGCCGTCCTCCTGCGCAATGAAGCCGAAACCCTTCTCGGCGTTGAACCACTTAACGGTGCCCTGAGCCATGCTCGTTTACTCCTACGTACGGGGGCTTGACCCCGCCACTTCAGCGGGACCAGCGTCAGATGCGGTGAAACGCCGTGCCCCTCGAACAAGCATGCTGCTCAACTCAAGAGAAAACGCCGTCGGATCACAAACTCCGCGGGCGTAACCTGCTGGAACTTGCATCTGCTGCAGGAACGACACTACCAACATCGGGGCCGGATTCCGAGTGGGCCCGGATCATGGTGGGAAAAGCTCCGGCCGCCGGTGGCGAGGACTCGCCGATCGGCGTCACCAGCTTCCGACACGCGCCGGTCCGCGGCCGCTACATTTGACGCAGAAGCGAGCGCCGCGGCCGGGGGGCCGTGCGGACGGCCGAACGCTCGGACCCGACACCACCGAGGGGGGCCTCATGGGTGCTCCTGCCACGCCGCCGTCGCGTCGCCGCGCCGGCGCGGTGATCGGTGCGGTGCTGGCGGTGGCAGTGATCCTGGGCGGCGCCGCGGTCGCAGGGCTCGGCGGCCCGGACCGTTCGCGCGGGCCGTCCGAGGGTGAGCCCGCGGCGCCGCGCACTTCGCCCGCACCAGAGCCGGTGCTCGACCTCGACGCAGGCGAGCTCTCCGACGCCGAGGCCCTGGCGGCGTGCAGCACCGAGGCGTTCGCAGCGGGCCGGGACGTCACGGTCCTCTACGCGGTCCGGCAGCGCACCGAGGCCGGGCACGCGCCCGTCGTACTGCTCCGCAACGCCGACGGCGAGCTGCGGCTGTGCGACGCGACCGGACCCGACGCCCCCGCCGTCCTCCCCGTGCCGGAGGCCTCGGACCGGTCGCCGGTGGCGTTCCTGGGCAACGGCCGCGCCGCCTGGGACTGCTCGGGCACCACCGTCGACGGCTACACCGCCACGCTCTGGCTGGCCGTGGGCCCGCAGGTCGACCGGGTGCAGCAGCGGTACGTCGTCGACGGCCGGCCGGGCCCGTGGTTCAGCACGGCCGCCCGCGACGGGGTCGCCCACCTGCAGACCTGGCTGTCCGGACCGCTCGCCCAGGGCGCCGCGCTCGCCGTACAGCAGCGGGTGCTCGACGAGGCCGGGGCACCGGTCGCGCAGGACACGCTTCCCACCCGCCGGCAGCCGCTCGCGGGGTGCCGCGACGGCGACGTGCAGATCGGCTGACCGGAAGGCTGTTCTGGCGCAAATCGCCACAAAGCGTCACCATGGTGCACAGGACCCCCGGAAGCCAGACCGGCCCCAGCAGCACCGGGAGTCCCAACGCCCCCTGGAAGCGACCGACAGGCGAAGGGACAGCATGGTTCCGAAGCTGTGGCTCTACGTGCTCGCGGTCGCGCTCGCGGCCGACCTGCTGCTGTCCGCGGCCAACCAGGTCTCCGGGCTGGTCGCGGTCCTGACCGGCGCCACCCAGCCGCGCGAGCTCGTCGCCGCCGCCGGACTCGTCGCCACGGTCGCGGCGGTGGTCGCCGGCATCGTGGTCGCCCGGGCGCTGCTGCGGGCGCGGACCAAGCTCGACCACCACGAGCAGATCCTCGAGGCCGCGGCAGCCACCTCCGACGAGTGGCAGTGGGAGTCGGACCTCGACGGCGTCCTCACGTACTCGAGCCCCGGGGTCACCGCGCTCCTGGGCCGCCGGCCCGACGAGGTGGTCGGCCGGTCGGTGTTCGAGCTGCTCCACGACGACGGCGGCACCAACGACGCGCACCGCATGCTCGCCAAGCACCTCTCGGCCCGCTCCGGCTGGCAGGACGCCGTGCTGTGCTGGCAGCACCGAGACGGCACGCCGGTGATGCTGCACGGCTCCGCCATGGCGATCACCGACCCGAGCGGGCAGGTCGTCGGCTACCGGGGTGCGCGTCGCCCGGCCGCGGACGGCGCGCGCAGCCACCAGGACCTCGCCGAGCGTCGGGACCGCATCGACGCGGTGCTCGCGACGCAGGGCGTCACGATGGCGCTGCAGCCGCTGGTGAGCCTCGTGACCGGCGAGGTGAGCGGGGTGGAGGCGCTCGCCCGGTTCCGCGACGGCCGGGGGCCCGACCAGTGGTTCGCCGACGCGCAGGCGTGCGGCCGCGCCAAGGAGCTCGACGAGCTGACGTTCACGGCCGCCCTGGCCCACTTCGACGGGCTGCCCGAGTCGGTCTACCTGTCGGTGAACGCGAGCCCCGAGCTGCTCGTCGACGCGTCGTTCCGGCAGCGCCTGGTCGAGTCCGGCGTGCCGCTGGACCGGCTGTTCGTCGAGATCACCGAGCACGCGCGGGTGGCCGACTACCCGGCGCTCAACGTGGCCGTGGCCTCCCTGCGCGAGGCCGGGGTCCGCTTCGCGATCGACGACACCGGCGCCGGATACGCCTCACTCAACCACGTCCTCCAGCTGCGGCCGGAGACGATCAAGCTCGACCGGGCGCTGATCGACGGCGTCGACACCGACCCGGCGCGACGCTCGCTGGTGACCGCCCTGGTGCTGCTCGCTCTCGAGATCGGAGCCGCCGTCACCGGCGAGGGCGTCGAGACCGACGAGCAGCTCTCGGCGCTGTCGACCCTGGGCGTCGACCAGGCCCAGGGCTACCTGCTCGCGCGACCCTCCACCGACCGCGGTGATCACGAGTCGTGGTGGCACCGGCGCTGGGTGTGCTCCCTCGCTGTCGAGCGGTGAGCGCTCACCGAGTAGGTTCGAATCCATGAGTGACGAGGAGCTCGTGGACACCGCCCGCCGGCTGGCCGAGTCCCTGAACCCCGGGGACCTCGACCACACCCTCTCGGCGATCACGGCCGCAGCAGTGGAGCTGCTGCCCGACGTGACGTCGGCGAGCATCACGGTCCGGCACATCGACGGTCGGCTGGACACGTTCGCCCAGACCGACGACGACCTGCTCGGGCTGGACGCGGCCCAGTACGCGCTCCAGGAGGGGCCCTGCTACGCGGCCGCCACCGACCACGTCCACGTCCTCTCCCCCGACCTCGCCCACGACGAACGGTTCCCGGACTACGCCGTTGCCGCGCTGCAGTACGGCGTGCGCGCCCAGGCCGGGCTGCGACTGTTCGACGCCCCCAAGGCGAGCGGCGCGCTCAACCTCTACTCCCCCCGGCGGGGAGCGTTCTCCGACTTCGACGCGCTCGGGTCGCTGTTCGCCCACCAGGCGGCGATGGCGCTCAACTACGCCCGCGAGGTGGACAACCTGCAGGAAGCGGTCGCCACCCGCACCGGGATCGGCCAGGCGGTCGGCATCGTGATGGAGCGCTACGGCCTCACCGACGAGCAGGCGTTCGCGTTCCTGGCCCGGCTCTCCCAGCACCGCAACGTCAAGCTCCGCCTGGTCGCCAAGGAGATCATCGCCGGCGCCGAGCAGCTCGGCGGCGAGGGCGGCGAGGAGCCGCCCCGGCCCGGCGACAGCTGAGTCGCGGGGGCGCGGCGCGAGCCGGATCGCCGGCGGTCGGTAGCCGGGTCGCGGGCGGGAGTCACGTCGCGCGAAGCGCGTCCCGCAGCGCGTCGCGGGCGCTGTGCCGAGGGGTCCAGCCGAGCTCGGTGCGCGCCCGCGTCGTGTCCATCACCGCGGGGTGGCTGGCCGCCTCGACCCACTCCGCGACCGAGGGCAGCAGCGGCACCCTCGCGAGCAGCCGTGCCGCGGCGTACGTCGGACCGGCCGGCAGGCGCAGCGGGACGACGCCGGCCTCGCGGGCGATGTCGAGCGCGCTGAGGACGTCGTCCGCGGCGATGTTGTAGGCGCCGGGCGGACCTGCCGCGACCACGCACTGCAGCAGGGCCTGCCCCACGTCGTCCTGGTGGATCAGCTGCACCGGCAGGTCGGGCACCAATAGCGGCAGCGGGACCGGAAGCCGGCCGCGGCCACCGAGCACCTTGCGGCCCAGCCACGCCAGCGGTGCCGGCAGCTCGGCCTTCGCCCCGACCGCCTGCGGCCCGAGCACGATCGGCGGCCGCAGCAGGTAGAGCGACGTGCCCGGATGCTGCTCGGCCTCCGCGGCGAGCAGCTCCTCGAGCTCGGCCTTCTCCTGGGCGTAGAACAGCCGGTCCGCCGGCCGGGTCGGCCACTCCTCGGTCATGCCCACGGGATTGTCCGAATGGAACCCGTAGGCCGCGATCGACGAGGCGTAGACGAACCGGCGCGCCCCGACCGCCGCCGCGGCCCGGAACGCGTTGAGCGTGCCCTCGACGTTGATCGCGCGGGTCGTCGCACGCGCGCCGCCGATGATGAGGAATGCGAGGTGCACCACGACGTCGGCGCCGGCGAAGGCCTCGCCCAGCGCGTCGGGGTCGCGCACGTCGCCTTGGCGGTACGCCATCTTGGACCAACCGTGCTGCTCCGGGTCGAACGGCCGCCGCGCGATCCCGACCACCCGGCTGATCCGGTCGTCGGCCTGCAGCAACGGCATCAGCCCGTAGCCGAACGTGCCGGTCGGACCGGTCACCGCGACGGTCAGGTCGCGCTCGCCCTCGCTCATGGACCGCTTCCTACCCCGCGCAGGCCGCGGCCGAACGTGTCGTCGAGCCGCCCGGCACGCCCGGCCCGAACGCCGCCCGGCCGTCGCGGGCCACCGCGTCGACGAACCGCAGCTCGCGCTCCAGCCAGGTCAGGCAGTCCGCTCTCCGCGTCGCGGTGGCGCCGTGGATCGGGAGCACCCGGACCGACCGGCAGCCGGCCAGCGCCTCGGCCACCGGACCGGTGGTGCCCTGCGTCGCTCCGCTCACCAGCCGGTAGAGGTCCGCGCGCAGACCGGGCGTCGCGGTGAACAGCGTCGGCCGCACGTAGCCGACCATCGAGGAGATCCGGCCGCGCGCCACGGACACCGCCTCCGACGCCTGTGCGGCGCACCCGCCGACGGCTCGTTCCTCCACGGCCCGCACCCGCCGGTCGACGAGCCACCCCGCAGCGAGCGCGACCACGAGCGCGACGGCGACGGTACGACGTACGACGGGCGTGAGCAGGGGCGCGCGGCCGTCCACCGCGAGGACGTCGACGGGGCCCGGCTGCTCGGACGCGACCACCGGACCAGTCTCGCGCGGCGTGCAAGCGCCGGCAGCCGCCTCGGACCGCGTGCCTAGGCTGGAGGGCATGCAGCAGAGACGACTCGGGACCAGGAACGTCAGCGCCCTCGGGCTCGGTGCGATGCCGATGTCGGTGCGCGAGGACAACGACGAGGACCGCGCGTTGGAGGCGATCAAGCGCGCACTCGACGAGGGCATCACGCTGATCGACACCGCGGACGCCTACTCGCCCGACGAGGCGACGTTCGGGCACAACGAGATCCTCGTCGCCAAGGCGCTGGCGCGGTTCGGCGTCGGTCCGGACGAGGTGCTCGTCGCGACGAAGGGCGGGCACACCCGGCGCGGCAAGGACTGGGAGCTCGACGGGCGGCCGGAGTACCTCCGCGAGGCGTGCCTGGCGTCGATGAAGCGGCTCGGCGTGGAGCAGATCGGGCTCTACCAGCACCACCGTCCGGACCCGCAGGTCGACTACGCCGAGACGATGCAGGGGATGAAGGCGCTGCTCGACGAGGGCCTCGTCGACGCGGTCGGGATCTCCAACGCCGACCCTGAGCAGATCCGGCTCGCCCACGGCATCCTCGGTGACGGGCTCGTCGCGGTGCAGAACCAGTTCTCCCCGGCGTTCCGGAGCTCACGGCCGGAGATCGACCTGTGCGCCGAGCTGGGGCTGGCCTTCCTCGCGTGGAGCCCGCTCGGCGGGATGTCCGACGCGGCGGAGCTCGGCAGCCGGTGGCAGCCGTTCGCCGACGTCGCGAAGAAGTATGACGTCAGCCCGCAGCAGGTGTGCCTCGCGTGGGAGCTGTCGCTCTCCGAGGCGGTCGTCCCGATCCCGGGCGCGAGCCGGCCCGAGTCCGTGGCCGACTCGGTGCAGGCGGTGCGGCTCGAGCTCGACGCGGAGGACCGGGCGGCGCTCGACGCGGTGTAGCCGAGGCTGCTCAGCCGCCGCCGTTGTCACCGCCGAGGGAGCCGGGCGTGGTCTCCGGGCCGAGGTCCCCGGCGCCGCCCGCTGCCGTGCCCGGACCCGCGTCGGCCGCGGCCTGGGCGTGCGAGGGGCAGTCGGGGTTGGGGCAGAAGTCGACCGCGACCATCTCGCCGGGCCGCAGCTCGGGGCGGTCGGCGTTGGACTTGTCGAGGTCGACCACGGCCGACTCGAGCGCGGTGCCGCACACGGGGCAGTTGCGTGGCCAGTCCTGGTCGGGCGTGGTGTCGGTCATTCCGTCACGCTACCCACCCGGCGCGTCCGCATGCCGACCGACGCCGACCCGGCGCCTCCTCGCCGGCCCGGACTTCCCTCGGTTCTCGGTCACTTCCCTGGGAATGCATCCCGGGGGAAGTGACAGATCGCCGACATCCCCTGGTAATCAGGGGGCTGCCCGGAGAACGGCGACGGTCTGCCGGGCGATCTCCCACTCCTCGTTGGTGGGTACGACGAGCACGGCGACCTCGCCGTCGTCCGGCGAGACGAACGCGGGGCCGTCGAGCGGGGCCTCGTTGCGCACCGGGTCGACCGTGATGCCGAGCCGTTCCAGGCCGGACAGCGAGGCGGCCCGGACCGCCGCAGCGTGCTGGCCGACCCCGGCCGTGAACACCACGGCGTCGACCCGGCCGAGCACGGCGTAGTAGGCGCCGACGTACTTGCGGATCCGGTAGCAGTAGACGTCGAACGCCAGCCGCGCCCGCCCGTCGCCGGCGTCGCGCAGCCGTTCGAGCTCGCGGAAGTCGTTGTGCCCGGTCAGCCCCTTGAGGCCGGACTCGCGGTTGAGCGCGGTGTCGATCTCCTCCAGCGACCAGCCGAGCTGGCGGTGCAGGTGCGCGTGCAGCGCCGGGTCGATGTCACCGGACCGGGTGCCCATCACCAGGCCCTCGAGCGGGGTCAGCCCCATCGAGGTGTCGACCGAGTGCCCGCCGCGGACCGCGGTCGCCGAGCAGCCGTTGCCTAGGTGGAGCACGACCAGGTTCGTCTCGTCGACCGGCTTGCCGAGCAGCCGGGCGGCCTCCTCGGTGACGAACGCGTGCGAGGTGCCGTGGAAGCCGTAGCGGCGGATCCGGTGCTCGTCGCGCCAGGCCAGCGGAACCGCGTAGGTGTACGCGTGCTCGGGCAGTGTCTGGTGGAACGCGGTGTCGAACACGGCGACCTGCGGCAGCTCCGGGAACAGCTTGCGTGCCACCTCGAGACCCTCGAGGTTGGCCGGGTTGTGCAGCGGCGCGAGCGGCACGAGCTCGGTCACCTTGGCGATCAGCTCGTCGTCGACCAGCACGGGGTCGGCGAACCGGGCGCCGCCGTGCACGACCCGGTGACCCACCGCGACGACCGGCGTCTCGGCGAGCGAGGGGCCGTGCTCCTCGAAGGCGTCGATCGCGGCGCGCAGGGCGTCCTCGTGGTTCCTCACCTCGCGCTCGGTCCGGTGCCTCTCGCCGTCGGGCCCGGTGTGGGTGAGGACGCCGGAACCCTCGCCGATCCGCTCCACCAGTCCGGTGGCCAGGGCGTCGCCCGAGGCGGCCTCGACCAGCGAGTACTTCAGCGACGACGACCCGGCGTTGATGACCAGGACGTTGTCGCCGGCGTGCTCGCCGCTCACCGGGACGCCACGCCCTCGGCCGCGCGCTGCGGATGGGCCGGCCCGGAGGTGTCGGCCGGCTGCTGGGCGGTGGCGGTGACGTCGCGGACCCGCTGCTGGGCCTGGATGGCGGTGATCGCCACGGTGTTGACGATGTCGCGCACGGTCGCGCCGCGGGACAGGTCGTTGACCGGCTTGCGCAGCCCTTGCAGCACCGGGCCGACCGCGACGGCACCGGCGGATCGCTGCACAGCCTTGTAGGTGTTGTTTCCGGTGTTGAGGTCCGGGAACACGAACACCGTGGCCTGTCCGGCGACCTGCGAGTCGGGGAGCTTGGTCTGCGCGACGGCCGAGTCGATCGCGGCGTCGTACTGGATCGGACCCTCGACGAGCAGCTCGGGCGCGCGCTCCTTGACCAGCGCGGTCGCGCGCGAGACCTTCTCGACGTCGGTGCCGCTGCCGGAGGCTCCGGTGGAGTAGGACAGCATCGCGACCCGCGGCTCGATCCCGAACGCGGCGGCGGTCGCGGCCGAGGAGATCGCGATGTCGGCGAGCTGTTCCGCGGTCGGGTCGGGGTTGACCGCGCAGTCGCCGTACACGAGCACCTGGTTCTCCAGGCACATGAAGAAGACCGACGACACCACCGACACGTCGGGCAGCGTCTTCACGATCTCCAACGCCGGCCGGATCGTGTGGGCGGTGGTGTGCACGGCGCCCGAGACCATGCCGTCCGCGAGGCCCAGCTCGACCATCAGCGTGCCGAAGTAGGACACGTCGGAGACGATGTTGCGGGCGTCGTCGAGCTCGATCCCCTTGTGCTTGCGGCGCTCGTAGTGCTCCTCCGCGAACCGCTCGCCCAGCTCGGAGTCGTGGGGGCTGAGGAACTTCGCGCGCGAGACGTCGACGCCGATGCTCGCCGCGCGGGCGTTGATCGAGATCGGGTCGCCGAGCAGGGTCAGGTCGGCGACGTTGCGGCGCAGCAGGATGTCGGCCGCGCGCAGGATCCGCTCCTCCTCCCCCTCCGGGAGCACGATGTGGCGGCGGTCGGCCATCGCGTCGTCGATGAGCTGGTGCTCGAACATCAGCGGCGTCACGGCGTCGGTGCGGGCCACCTCGAGCCGGTCGAGCAGGGCGTCGCCGTCGACGTGCTCGGCGAACAGCGACAGCGCGAGGGAGATCTTGCGGGTGGAGTCGGCGGTGAGCCGGCCGCGCACCGAGCTCAGCAGCGACGACGTCTGGTGGGTGCCGTGCGGCGTGGCCACGATCGGCAGCGTCGCGCCGGTGCCCTCGAGCAGCCGGGACACCTGCTCCGGCAGCTCGAACCCGCCGTTGAGCACGATGCCGGAGACCTGCGGGAAGTTCGCCGACAGGTGGGCCATGAGGACACCGAGCACGACCTCGGGACGGTCCCCCGGCGTGATCACGACGCAGCCGTCGAAGAGGCGGTCGAGCACGTTGGGCATGGTCATCGCCGCGACGACGATCCCGGTCGCCTCCCGGTTGAGCAGCGCCTCGTCACCGCTGACGAGGGTGCCGTCGCACACCGACATCAGGTCCGCGAGCGAGGGCGCGCTGAGCAGCGGCTCCTCCGGGATGGCGTACGCCGGCACGTCCCCGTGCGCGAGCGCCTTCACGTCCTCGGCGACCTCGGCCTTGTCGACCCGGTTGGCGATGACAGCGAACAGCGTGCCGTGGTTGGCGGTCAGCTCCCCGACCGCCATCTCGGTGATCGTGTGCAGGTCCGACGGCGAGCGGCCCGAGCCGTTGAGCACCAGCAGCACCGGCGCTCCGAGGTTGGCCGCGATGCGCGCGTTGTAGGAGAACTCGGTCGGCGTGCCGACGTCGGTGTAGTCGCTGCCGACGATGACCACCGCGTCGCACTGGTCGGCGACCCGGTGGTAGCGCTCGACGATCCGGTCCAGCGCCCCGGCGTGGTCGGCGTGGACCTCGTCGTACGTCACGCCCGCGCACTCGTCGTACGACAGGGAGACGGCCTCGTGGGAGGTCAGCATCTCGAGCACGTAGTCGCGGCCGCCGTGGTACGACGCCCCGTCGCGGCGGACGATCGGGCGGAACACCCCGACCCGTTCGACGCGGCGCGACAGCTCGTCGAGGACCCCGAGCGCCACAGCGGACTTCCCCGTGTAGCCCTCGACCGAGGCTACGTACACGCTGCTTCCCATGCGGCGAAGCCTAACTGCGCCGCAAGAGTCGGTCCCGGGGCCAAAGGCCCTACAGTCACGTCGTGCAGATCACCTCGCTCGGCTTCCGGACCGACCTCGCGCTGCTCGAGCAGGGCGGCAGCACCGTCGACGACCGCGGCGACCACCTCGTCGTCCGCTCGCCGCACAACCCCACGTTCTGGTGGGGCAACTTCCTGCTGCTCGACGCTCCCCCGCCGCCCGAGCAGACCGACCGCTGGCTGCAGGTGTTCGCGCGCGAGTTCCCCGACGCCGAGCACATCGCGATCGGCATCGACGGGACGTCGCTGACCGCCGCCGACGCGTCCGGCTTCGTCGACCGGGGCCTGAGCGCGGAGACGTCCTCGGTGATGACGGCCTCGTCGGTCCACGAGCCGCCCCGGCCCAACCGGGACGCGACGTACCGGCAGCTGAGCAGCGACGACGATTGGGCGCAGCTGGTCGAGCTGCGGATGGCGGCGATGGACGACAGCCACGACGTCGAGGGGTACCGCAGGTTCAGCGAGGCCAAGGTGGCGACGATCCGCGCGATGACCGAGCAGGGCCACGGCGGCTGGTTCGGCGCCTTCGAGGACGGCGTGCTCCAGTCCGGGATGGGGCTGTTCCGCGCGAGTGAAGGGCTGGCCCGGTTCCAGAACGTCGAGACCCGGCCGGACGCGCGCGGGCGTGGCCTCGCCGGCACGCTCGTGCACCACGTCAGCCGCTACGGCTTCGACGAGCTCGGCGCGCACACGCTGGTGATGGTGGCCGACCCCGACTACCTCGCGATCCGGATCTACCGCTCGGTCGGGTTCGCCGAGACCGAGTCGATGCTGCAGGTCGAGCGTCCGCCCGCGCAGGATCGCTGAGCCGTCGGTTCGGTGGGCTCGTCAGCCGGCGGGTTCCAGCACGAACATCCGCAGCCGGCGGCCGGAGATCCGCTGCTGGTACTTCCGGTAACCGCCGTACACCCCCGAGGAGTTCGCGAGGATCTCCGCACGCTCCGGACCGGTCGCCGGTCGAGCCACGACCACGCGGCTGACGCCGCGGTATGTCACGCTCGCGCGCGGGTCGGCCTCGAGGTTGAGCACCCACGCCGGCGTGTGCGGCTGCCCGAAGTTGGTGCCGAGCAGCGCCAGCGTGTCCCCGAGCGGTACGGCGACGAGGTGCGTCGCCCGCGCCTGGCCGGACTTGCGGCCGGTCGTCGTCAGCACCAGCGACGGAAGACCGGCGAGGACCTCGGGCAGGCTCACCCGGCCCCGGGTCAGCCGGTCGGTCGCGCGGTCCAGCCGCGCCAGCGTCTTCGAGAAGAACCAGGCGCCGGGCCGCGTCGAGGCGAACGCCTGCAGCGCGCGTTGGAAGGAGTTTCCGCGCCGGTGGGTGTAGCCGAGGTCGGCCACGAGGCTCATCTCGCCAACATAGCCCCGCGCAGGTCCTCCCGTATCCCTTCGAGCTCATCGCCCGGGAAGAGCACCGTCGTCACGGCCCTGCGCCTGTCGAGCATCGCTGCGCGGTTCACCACGACCACCACGACGGCGACCGCGACGAACAGCCACATGTCCCAGGGCTGTGCGTCGGGCCAGACCGGGTTGTTCATCTGGGCGTGGAACAGGAACGCCACCAGGAGGCTTCCTCGCGCAGCGTTGAACATCGCGGTGAGGATCACACTGATCGCAACGACGCCGAATAAGAACGGCCGGTACGCCCAGGCGGCCTGTTTGGTGCCGCTGAGCAGGAACGACGGGGTGTGCCAGAGGGCCACCACGACACCGAGCAGCAGGCCTGCTCCCAGCGGCGTGAACCGTCGCTGCAGCAGGGGCAGTGCGACACCTCGCCAGCCGAACTCCTCGATCGGACCGATGAGAAACATCGGCAGCAGCGCGGGCAGCACGTCGTACCAGGGCGAGAAGGCGAACGGCTCTCCCAGTGTCCCCTTCACCGCAGCGCCCGCGTAGAAGACAGCAGGCATACCCACGAGCAGCGTCAGCCACCACGCCGTCGGCATCCGCCACAGCCGGAACCGGCCGAAGAAGCTCGC
>JBQCEF010000539.1:0-2042 GCA_051960495.1 Nocardioides sp.
CTCGTGCCCCAGTGGACGGATATCGGTGGTGACGAAGTAGGTGCCCTGCGGCACGAACACGTCGAAGCCCACCGACGCCAAGCCGTCGCAGAGCCGGTCGCGCTTGGCGCCCAGCCCGTCGCGCAGCCCGGCGAAGTACTCGTCCGGCAGCCCCAGCCCGACCGCCCCCGCCGGCTGGAACGGCGCGCCGTTGACGTAGGTGAGGACCTGCTTGGCCGTGCGCACCGCGGTGACCAGCTCGGCGGGTCCGGTGGCCCAGCCGATCTTCCAGCCGGTGAACGAGAACGTCTTGCCCGCGCTGGAGATCGTGACCGTGCGCTCCCACATCCCCGGCAGCGTGGCCAGCGGCACGTGCTCGCCGTCGAAGACCATGTGCTCGTAGACCTCGTCGGTCACCACCAGCAGGTCGTGCTCGACGGCCACCGCGGCCACCGCCTCGAGCTCGGACCGCGTCAGCACCGTGCCGGTCGGGTTGTGCGGGGTGTTGACCAGCAGCAGCCGGGTCCGCGGGGTGACCGCGGCCCGCAGCGCGTCGACGTCGAGCCGGTAGTCCGGCGCCCGCAGCGTGACCGGCACCCGCACCCCGCCGGCCATCGCGATGCCCGCGGCGTAGGAGTCGTAGAACGGCTCGAGCGCCACCACCTCGTCGCCGGGCTCGACCAGCGCGAGCAGCGACGCGGCCAGGGCCTCCGTGGCCCCGGCGGTCACCAGCACCTCCCCGGCGGGGTCCACCTCGAGCCCGTAGAAGCGCTTCTGGTGCGCTGCCACGGCCGCGCGCAGCTCCGGCGTGCCCGGCCCCGGCGGGTACTGGTTCACCCCGGAGCGGATGGCCTCCACCGCGGCCTCGGCCACCTCCAGCGGCCCGTCGGTGTCCGGGAAGCCCTGCCCGAGGTTGACCGCCCCGGTGTCGACGGCCAGCTGCGACATCTCCGCGAAGATCGTCGTGCCCGTGCCGGACAGGCGGCTGGCGAGGATCGGTCGGCGCACGCGAGCACCTTAGGCCGCTGCCCCGGGCGGCCCGTAGGCGCCCGCATAGGCTCCCCACATGACGGCTCCCACCCCGACGTCGCCCGCTGCCAGCCCCACCGCCCTCGTCACCGGCGCCTCCTCCGGCATCGGCGCGGGGTTCGCCCGCCGGCTGGCCGGAGAGGGCCACGCGTTGGTGCTCGTGGCCCGCGACCGCGAGCGCCTCGAGGCGCTGGCCGCGGAGCTGCGCGGGGCGCACGGCGTCGACGTCGAGGTGCTGCCGGCCGACCTCTCCGACCGCGACGGGCTCGCCGTCGTGGAGGCCCGCCTGCGCGACGGCGACCGGCCGGTGGACCTGCTGGTGAACAACGCCGGCTACGGCCTGCGCCGGCCGTTCGTGGCCAACCTCGAGGGCGAGGGCCTCGCCCAGGAGGAGGCGATGCTCGACGTGCTGGTGCGGGCCGTGCTGCGGCTCACGGCTGCCGCGCTGCCGGGTATGCTCGCCCGCGGGCGCGGCGGCGTCCTCAACGTCTCCAGCGTGGCCGGGTTCCTGCCCAGCGGCACCTACTCCGCGCACAAGGCGTGGGTGACCAGCTTCAGCGAGTCCGCGGCCGAGCAGGTGGCGCGCAAGGGCGTCCGGGTGCTCGCCGTCTGCCCCGGCTTCGTGCGCACCGAGTTCCACCAGCGCGCCGAAATGGACGTCAGCGGCTCGCCCGGCTTCCTGTGGCTGACGGTCGACCAGGTGGTCGACACCGCGCTGCGCGACCTGCGCCGCGGCGCCCGGGTGAGCGTGCCGGGCGGGCAGTACCGGGTCATCACGGCGATGCTCGACGTCCTCCCGCGGGCCGTCGTCCGCCGGGCCGGCGCCATCCGCTCGCGTCGCTGAGCGCGGCTGCGGCACCCGGTGCCGCAATGGGCCCCCTACCGCAACCGCGACCGCTCCGCATCCCGACGCACAACACTTCGGGAACGGCGCACAGCAAATCCGTCAACAGTCTTCCGTCGTCGCGACTGCGCCCCTAGGCTCGCCGCCATCGACGAGGGAGACGGGAGTCCCATGGGTCTCACGGGGCGGT
>JBQCEF010000540.1:0-5257 GCA_051960495.1 Nocardioides sp.
CTCCTCGCCGCCGACGACACCGACCTCGATCTCGAGGATGACGTGGGCGGCCGCCGCGACCTCGAGCAGCTCGCGAGCGATCCGCAGGTTCTCGTCCAGCGGCACCGCCGAGCCGTCCCACATGTGCGACTGGAACAGCGGCAGCCCGCCGTTCTTCACCCGCTCGATGGACAGGTCGAGCAGTGGCCGGACGAAGCCGTCGAGCTTGCCCTTGGGGCAGTGGTCGGTGTGCAGCGCGATGTTGACCGGGTAGTTCTTGGCCACCTCGGCCGCGTAGGCCGCGAACGCCGCCGAGCCGGTGACCATGTTCTTGATGGTCGGGCCGGACAGGTAGTCGGCGCCACCGGTCGAGACCTGGACGATCCCGTCGCTGCCGGCCTCGGCGAAGCCCTGCAGCGCGGCGTTGAGGGTCTGGGAGGAGGTGACGTTGATGGCCGGGTAGGCGAAGGAGTCGCGCTTCGCCTTGTCGAGCATCTCGGCGTACACCTCGGGTGTCGCGATGGGCATCGGGGTCTCCTACTTCGTACGTCGTGTCCGTGCGGCTCCGGGGGTGGTGAGCCACCTCTCACTCTAGGGCGCCGCCCCGGACCGCCGGGAACCCGTGTCAGCCGGTGGTCCCGGCCGATGGGTCGCCCGCTGCCGCCTCCGGGACCTCGTCCTCGTCGCGCTCGCGCCCCGGCGTTCGCAGGTCGAATCGGCGGATCATCGCGCGGAAGACCACGTAGTACAGCGCCGCGTAGCCGAGTCCGATCGGGATCAGCAGCAGCGGCTGGGTGGCGGCGGTGAAGTTGAGGGTGTAGTCGATCGCCCCGGCGGAGAAGGCGAAGCCGTCCTTGATCCCCAGCGCGTTCACGAGCGCCAGCGCCGTGCCGGTCAGCACCGCGTGCATCAGGAACAGCGGCCAGGCCACGAACATGAACGCGAACTCGAGCGGCTCGGTGACCCCGGTCAGGAAGGAGGTGAGCGCGCCGGACAGCATCACGCCACCGACCAGCTTGCGCTTGCCGGGGGCGGCCTCCTGGTAGATCGCCAGCGCGGCTGCGGGCAGCGCGAACATCATGATCGGGAAGAAGCCGGTCATGAACGCCCCGGCCGTGGGGTCGCCGTGCAGGAAGCGGGCGATGTCGCCGCGGACCACGGTGCCGCCCGCGGTCTCGAACGAGCCGACCGCGAACCACGGCACCGCGTTGACCAGGTGGTGCAGGCCGAACGGGATCAGCAGCCGGTTGACCACGCCGTAGACGCCGGCGCCGAGGATGTCGTTGCCCACCAGCCACTCGCCGAGATGGGTCAGGCCGCGGTCGAAGGCCGGGTAGGCGAACGAGAGCGCCACTGCGAGGACGAGCGTGACGTTCGCGGTGATGATCGGGACGAACCGGCGGCCGCCGAAGAAGGCGAGGTAGGGCGGCAGCTTGATGCGGTAGTAGCGCTGCCACAGCAGCGCCGCGACGATGCCGACGAGGATGCCGCCGAAGACGCCGTAGTCGATCAGCACGCTGCTCTCCTGCGCCGGGTGGTGCAGGACGTAGGGCGACATCGCGTCGGTGACCGCGTCGAAGACCAGGTAGCCGATCACGGCGGCGACGGCGGTCGAGCCGTCGGACTTGCGCGCGAAGCCGACCGCGACGCCGACCGCGAAGAGCAGGCCGAGGTGGTCGAAGAGCGCACCGCCGGCCGCGGCCAGCACCGTCGCGACCGGTTCGAGCCACGACCAGCGGCTGGCCAGCGCCAGGCCGGAGCTGCCGTCGCCGAGCATGTCGGGCTGACCGAGCCGGAGCAGCAGCGCGGCCACCGGCAGGGAGGCGATCGGCAGCATCAGGCTGCGGCCCAGCCGCTGGAGGACGCCGAGACCCGGGCGCCGGCGCGAGGGCGCCCCGGCCGCCTCGGGCGCGCGTGACCCGGAGGACGCGGAGTCAGCGGGTGTGGCCACGTCGCCCCTCCTCCTGACCCTCGCTCCCGGACCTGGGGGTCTCCCGCGCCCGGATGGTTAGATGCAGCCATGAGCCAAGCGGAGCAGATCGTCGCCGGGCTGGGTGGCCGCAGCAACATCGTAGAGATCGAGGCCTGCATCACCCGGCTCCGCACCGCGCTTCACGACACGGCTCTCGTCGACGAGACGGCGCTGCAGGGCGCCGGCGCGCACGGCATCATGCGCGCCGGGTGGGTGGTCCTGGTGGTCGTCGGGCCCGACGCCGACACCATCGCCAGCGCGATCGAGGACCTGTTGTGAGCCGGTCGTGCCGGCCGGCGCACCCTCGAGGAGCAGCCTGATGGTCAGCGTGCTCTCCCCGGTCGCCGGGCTGCGCCAGGAGGTCAGCGACGTCCCGGACCCGGTCTTCGCGGCCGGCCTGGTCGGTCCCGGGGCGGCCATCGCACCCCGCCACGGCAAGCAGCGCGCGGTCGCCCCCATCGACGGGCGGCTGGCCAAGCTCTACCCGCACGCCTTCGTGGTGGTCAGCGACAAGGGGCCCGGCGTGCTGGTGCACCTCGGCATCGACACGGTGCAGATGAACGGCGACGGGTTCACCACGCTGGTCGCGGAGGACGTGCGGGTCCGGGCGGGCGACGAGATCATCGCGTGGGACCCGGAGTACGTCGAGGAGACCGGCCGGTCCGCGATCTGCGCGGTCGTGGTCCTCGACTGCCCCTACCCGGCCCGCACCCTCGCCGACAACGGCAGCGAGGTTGTCAGCGCCCAGCCGCTGTTCGACATCGACTGCTGAGACCCGCCACCGACACCGACCAGCCAAGACCCGCCAGCCACCGACCGCCCAGGGGGAACGATGACCGACCCGACCGTCCCGGACCCGGACACCGCGCAGCGCCGCTGGTCCGACGGGCTGCTGGCGCCGACCCCCTCGGCGGTCGCCGCGTTGGTGCTCGCGGCGGTGAGCCTGATGGGCCAGAACCTGCCGCTCATCGGCGTCCAGGCCGTCCTCGGCCAGGGCTTCCAGCGGATGTCGATCCCCGACCAGGGCACCTACTACCTGATCTGGGGCATCAGCGCCCTGGTGCCGATCGGGGTGGCCGCGCTTCTCGCGGTCAAGTCGTTGCGTGACGCCGACGCCGGCTGGCCGGCGCACCTGGCGCGCGCCGCGCTCGTCCTCGCGGCCGTCGCCGCCGCCGGTGCGGTCCTTACCGCGGTCGGCGGCATCCTGCACAGCCCGTTCTGACCTGCCGCCGGGTCGCTGCGCACGGTGCGCATCCGCCAGCGCGCGGAAACCTGCCCAACGTGCGCGGGGAGCGCCGCGGCGTCCTCAGCCGCGCCAGGGGTCGCCCAGGTCGGCGTGCTGCCGGATCCAGCTGTGCATGGCGATCGCAGCAGCCGCCGAGGCGTTGATCGAGCGGGTCGACCCGAACTGGGCGATGGAGAACGTGCCGTCGCAGGCCTCGCGCGCGGCGTCGGAGAGGCCGGGGCCCTCCTGGCCGAACAGCAGGCAGACCCGCCGCGGGAGGTCGAGCGACTCGAGCGGCCGGGAGCCGGGCAGGTTGTCGATGCCCATCAGCGTCACACCCTGCTCGTGCATCCGGTCGGCCAGCTCGGCGACCGTGGGGTGGTGGTGCACGTGCTGGTAGCGATCGGTGACCATCGCGCCGCGCCGGTTCCACCTGCGGTTGCCGACGATGTGAACCTCACGGGCCAGGAACGCGTTGGCGGTGCGCACGATCGTGCCGATGTTGAAGTCGTGCTGCCAGTTCTCGATGGCGACGTGGAAGTCGTGCCGGCGCGCGTCGAGGTCGGCGACGATGGCCTCCATCGACCAGTACCGGTAGCGGTCCACGACGTTGCGCCGGTCCCCCTCGGCGAGCAGGCGCGCGTCGTACTGCTCCCCCTCGGGCCACGGGCCCTCCCAGGGGCCGACGCCGACCTCGGCCTGGCCGTGCGGCATCGGGTCGTACGGCGCCCGCTGCTCCTCGGGCCGGTCGGTCTCGTGCACCCGACGATGCTAGGCGGAGCGCCCGCCGTCCCCGGTGCCGCCCGCGGAGGGGCCGGTCGTCCGGACCGTCCCTGCGGAGGGCGGGCGTGGCGTCCACAGCAGTGCCGACCACGCGAGCAGCGCCATCGCCTGGAAGCCGAGCACGAGCACCCACCACAGCGGTCCTGACTCCAGCGAGGCGAACCCGTAGAGCAGGCTCAGCACCGCGAGGAGCACACCGACCGCGGCGGGGAGCCGCCAGCGCCAGGCGCCCACGGCCACTTGGCGCACCGTCACCAGTCCCATGACGAGCCACCCGAGCGCCCCGGCCAGGGCGGCACAGGAGATCAGCCACACCCACGCCATCCCCATGCTGTCGTCGGGCGGGCCGGTGTCGCGCCACGGCTCGGTCACCCCGACCAGCGCGATGCCGCCCCAGATCGCGCCGAGGAGGAGCACCACCCCCGACGCCGCCCAGCGCTGCTCGCGACCC
Organism: Nocardioides sp.; assembly: GCA_051960495.1. Lineage (GTDB taxonomy): Bacteria > Actinomycetota > Actinomycetes > Propionibacteriales > Nocardioidaceae > Nocardioides_B. Next base: position 4,411 of record JBQCEF010000540.1, read on the forward strand.
ATGCCGGGATCCTGCCGCACCCGGCGGTTCCGCGCGGCCGGTTAGGGTTCACCCGTGCCCTCGCCGCTGATCCTCGCGCCCCTGCTCCTCGGGCTGGACTGGATGGACCCGGAGTGGCTGCTCGAGCAGTTCGGCGAGCAGATGTTCTGGGTCAGCGTCGCGATCGTGTTCGTCGAGTGCGGCCTGCTGTTCCCGATCCTTCCGGGCGACTCGCTGCTGTTCAGCGTCGGGCTGTTCATCCACCGGTCGCAGGCGGGCGAGGCCGGGATCACGATGCCGATCCTCAGCGCCTGCGTGATCCTGTCCGCGGCCGCCTTCCTCGGCAACGTGGTGGGCTACGAGATCGGCCGGGCCATCGGCGAGCCCCTGCGACATCGCGACGGCCGGTTCCTCAAGAAGCGGTACTTCGACCAGACCCACGCGTTCTTCGAGAAGTACGGCGCCGGCGCGCTCGTGCTCGGCCGCTTCGTCCCGATCGTCCGCACCTTCATCACGCTGGTGGCCGGGGTCGGTCAGATGGACCGCCGGCACTTCCTCACCTGGTCGTTCGTCGGCGCGGTGCTGTGGGCCACCGGCATCACGCTGCTCGGCTACTTCCTCGGCGGCATCGCGTTCTTGCAGCACAACCTCGAGGCCGCCGTCCTGGTGATCGTGTTCGTCTCGGTGCTGCCGATGGCGTTCGAGTACTGGCGGCATCGCCGCGCACGCGTCTGAGCCGGACCTCGAGGCAGGTGTCGTCGGGGCCGGGTCTGGCAACCTGACGTCGTGGACACCGCTCATCCGCTGGACCGGGCCCTGGAGCGCAGCCGGCTCTCGCTGCGGCAACGGCGCGCCCGGCTGCGCACGA
>JBQCEF010000541.1:0-2333 GCA_051960495.1 Nocardioides sp.
GCGATGCGGGCGGTCCTCGCCGAGGTGCACCCCGTGGCCACGTTGTCTATCTCGAGCGTGGGGTTGCGCGTGTACCGCGTGTACGAGCGCGCGGTCACCACGCTCGTCGACGCCGCCGTGAAGCCGAACATCCGCAGGTACGTCGCCAACATCGCCGCGCACCTCGCCGACTTCGCCGCAAACCCCTATTCGTCTGCGCAAGCCCCGCTCGGAATAGACGAATCAGCGCAGACGAATCGGAGTGCGGGGGAGGACGTCGGGGGGTCCACGGGGGGCGGAGCCCCCCGTGTGGTGCCGTTCTACGTGATGAAGAGCAACGGGGGCGTGCTCTCGGCCGAGGAGGTCGTGCACCAGCCGATCACCACGGTGCTCTCCGGCCCGGCCGCGGGTGCGCTCGGCGCCGCGGTGGTCGCGGAGAAGGCCGGCTTCGCCCAGGTGGTCACCTGCGACGGCGGTGGTACGTCGACCGACGTCACGGTGGTCATCGACGGCCGGCCGGCCCTCACCACCGAGGGCCACGTCGGGGCGTACCCATCGAAGATCCCGATGATCGACGTCGTCACGGTCGGCGCCGGCGGCGGCTCGATCGCGTGGATCTCGCCGGAGGGAACGCTGAAGGTCGGGCCGCAGTCGGCCGGCGCCGACCCCGGACCGATGTGCTACCGGACCGGCGGGAGCGACCCCACGATCACCGACGCGCACGTCGTACTCGGCCGGATCCCGCCGCACCTGCTCGGCGGGGAGGTGCCCCTCGACGTGGACCTCGCCTCGCAGGGCATCCGCGACCTCGCCGGCAAGCTCGGGCTCGGGTTCGAGGCCTGTGCCACCGGCGTGCTGGAGATCTCCGCGTGGAACCAGGCCAACGCGCTGCGCCAGGTCACCGTCAACCGTGGCCTCGACGTGCGTGACTTCACCCTGGTCACGTTCGGCGGGTCCGGGTCGCTGCTGGCCTGCCGGCTCGTCGACATCCTCGGCCTGCAGGGCGTCCTCGTGCCGCTCAACCCGGGGAACCTGTCGGCCTACGGCCTGCTCACCGTCGACGTCCGCAACGACTACGTGCAGACGGCGGTCGCGCGCCAGTCCCACCTCGACCCCGGCCACCTGCAGGCGGTGTACGACGACCTCACTCGCCAGGCCGACGAGGCGCTCGAGCGCGAGGGGTTCCTGCGCGAGCAGCGGCGCTTCGACCGCACCGCCGACCTGCGCTACTACGGCCAGGCCTACGAGGTACGTGTCGACGTTCCGGACGGCGACGTCACCCAGGACCTCCTCGACACGGTGGCCGCGCGCTTCCACGACGAGCACAAGGCGCTCTACGACTACGACTTCCGCGACGACCCCCGCCAGGAGGTCGAGTGGGTGAACCTGCGCGTCACCGGCATCGGCCCGATCCGCAAGCCCGAGGTGCGCGAGGTCGGCGCGGGTTCCGGACCGGAGTCGGCGCGAACCGGAACCCGGCGGGTCTACTTCGACGACTGGGTCGACACACCGGTCTACGACCGCGCCCGGCTGGGCGCCGGCGACGTCGTGGCGGGGCCGGCGGTGTTCGAGGAGTTCAGCTCGACCGTCCCGCTGCACCCCGGCTTCACCGCCCAGGTCGACGCGTTCGGCAACCTGGTCATCACGAGGTCCACGGTGGCTGAGGAGGGAACGAAGTGACGGCGACCCCCTACCGGCTGACCGCGGACACCGACGCCGGCCCCGACCCGGTGCTCGTCGAGATCGTCGAGGGCTACCTCGCGTCGGTGGAGCAGGAGGTGGAGACCGCGATCGGGCGGACGTCGCGCTCGCCGATGATCCGCGACGCCCACGACTACCGGGCCGGCATCCACGACCGGCAGCTGCGCAAGCTGACCGGCCGCTCGTACTCCGCGCTGGTGCACCCGGTGGTGCGCGACTACCCGCTGGAGACGATGCGGCCCGGCGACGTGTTCTTCCACAACGACGTGTACATGTCCGAGGGCGGCATCGGTCACCTGCCGGACCTATGCGTCACCGTGCCGGTCTTCGCCCACCGCACGCAGGCTGACGAGGCGGCCGGGCTGGGCCCGACGGGCTCGCCCTACGTCGTCGCGTTCGTCCAGGCCTTCGGCCACCACGACGACATCGGCGGTGCCGTCCCCGGCTCCATGCCCTCGCACGCGACCAGCGTGTTCGAGGAGGGGCTCATGGTGCCGCCGATCCGCCTGTGGGACGCCGGCGTGCCGAACCGGGCAGCGCTTCGGATCATGACCCGCAACTCCCGGATGCCGGATTCGCTGGCCGCCGACCTGGACGCCGAATGCGCCGCCTGTCTGATGGGTTCCCGTCGGCTGGCGGAGTTGTTCGACCTC
>JBQCEF010000542.1:0-6772 GCA_051960495.1 Nocardioides sp.
TTCACCTCTTTCGGCTCGTGCAGCGTGCGCGAGCCGCTGGACGACCTCGTGGGGCTGGGACTGCTCGAGCCCCACCTCGCGTCCCCGACCACCACCCCCGAGGAGTCCCGATGACCGACCACCCCACCACCTGGGTCGAGGGCGCGACCGGCTCGCTGTTCGACGTCGACAACCTGCCCTACGGCGTCTTCTCCGTCGGCGACGAGCCGGCCCGGGTCGGGGTGCGGATCGGTGACCACGTCCTCGACCTGGCCCCGGTCGCGGCCGGCGAGATGCTCGAGGTCGCCCACGTCTTCGAGGCCGCCTCGCTGAACCCGCTGCTCGAGCAGGGCCGGCAGACCTGGTCGGGCGTGCGGCGCTGGGTCACCTCGCTGCTCTCCGACGAGGCCGAGCGCGACCTGGTCGAGCCGCACCTCGTGCCCGTCGCGGAGGTCACCTTGCACCTGCCGTTCGAGGTCGCCGACTACGTCGACTTCTACTGCTCGCTCGACCACGCCAGCAACGTGGGCCGGATCTTCCGTCCCGACGACGAGCCGCTCAAGCCCAACTGGCGCCACCTCCCGGTCGGCTACCACGGCCGTGCCGGCACGGTGGTCGTCTCCGGCACCGACGTACGCCGGCCCTGCGGGCAGCGGAAGGCTCCCGACGCACAGGACCCGACGTACGGCGCCAGCGCCCGGCTCGACATCGAGACCGAGCTCGGCTTCGTGATCGGTGCGCCGACGCAAATCGGCGAGCGGGTCGGCACGGACGGCTTTGCCGACCACGTCTTCGGCGTGCTGCCGCTCAACGACTGGTCGGCGCGCGACATCCAGTCCTGGGAGTACGTCCCGCTCGGCCCGTTCCTGGGCAAGTCGTTCGCCACCTCCGTCGCCGGCTGGGTCACCCCGCTCGAGGCCCTCGACGCGGCCGGGGTCGACCTCCCCGGCCAGGACCCGGAGCCGCTCGACTACCTGCGGGTCGGTCCGGGCGCCGGCTACGACATCGACTTCGAGGTCGTCCTCAACGGCGCGACGGTGGCGCGGCCGCCGTACTCCTCGATGTACTGGTCACCGGCCCAGATGCTCGCCCATCTGACCGTCAACGGTGCCTCATTGCGCGCGGGTGACCTGTTCGCCTCCGGGACCGTCAGCGGCCCCGACCGGGAGCAGCGCGGCTCGTTCCTCGAGCTGAGCTGGGGCGGCAAGGAGCCGTTCACCGCCGGCGCCGACCACACGTTCCTCGAGGACGGCGACACCGTGACGATCCGCGCCACCGCGCCCGGGGCCAACGGCGGCCGGATCGCGCTCGGCGAGGTCACCGGGACGATCCTGCCCGCCACGCCCTGAGGCCTGGCCTGGCCAGGACCACCCATCGGCGAGCACCGCGAGATGGGTGAGGAGCCCGACGCGTCCGGTGCCCTGCGCGCCTAGCGTCGCGGCCATGAACGAGCACGAGATACCCGTCCTCGCGGGCCTGGCCTCCACCACGCTGTTCGTCGCCAGCACGCTGCCGATGCTGGCCAAGGCACGTCGTACCCGTGACCTGTCCTCCTACAGCCTGGGCAACCTGCTGCTGGCCAACACCGGCAACGCGATCCACTCCGTCTACGTGTTCAGCCTGCCGCCCGGGCCGATCTGGGCGCTGCACGCGTTCTACCTGGCCAGCACCGCGACCATGCTCGTGTGGTTCCTGCGCTACGCCATGGGTGGGTTCACCCATGCGAGGTCCGCGCGGATGAGCAGGCAGCCCGAAGCCGCCGGGCGGCCCGCACTCCTAGCGTCGTCGGCACACGGCACTCCAGGAGGCGTCACATGGACACCCAGCACATCGAGACCCTGATCATCGGGGCCGGCCAGGCCGGGCTCACCACCGGCTACCAGCTGCAGCGACGGGGACGGCCGTTCCTGATCATCGACGCCAACGAGCGCGTCGGTGACAACTGGCGCCAGCAGTGGGACACCCTGCGGCTCTACACCCCCGCGAAGTACGACGGGCTGCCCGGGCTGCCCTTCCCGGCGGACCCCTGGCACTACCCCGGCAAGGACGAGGTCGGCGACTTCCTCGAGCGCTACGCGCTGACCTTCGACCTGCCGGTGCGGATGAGCACGCGCGTCCGCCGGCTCTCCCGGGACCGCTCCGGCGCGTTCCGGGCCGACCTCGACGACGGCACGATCACCTGCGACAACGTCGTGGTGGCGACCGGATCGTTCGGGCGGACGCCGTACGTCCCGGATCTTGCCGACGACCTCGACCCGTCGATCCGGCAGCTGCACTCGAGCGAGTACCGGCGCCCCGAGCAGCTCCAGCCCGGGCCCGTCCTCGTGGTGGGCGGGTCGCACTCCGGCTGCGACATCGCCTGGGAGGTGGCCCCCACCCATCCGACCACGCTCAGCGGTCGCGACTGCGGACAGATCCCGGTGCGGCTGGACTCGTGGAACGCCCACCTCGTCCTCCCGCTCGTCGTCTTCGCGTTCCGGCACGTGTTGACCCGCCGTACGCCGATGGGCCGCAAGGAGATGGCGGAGGTCCGCTTCCACGGTGGTCCCGCGCTCCGGGTGAAGCGGCAGGACCTCGTCGACCGTGGGGTGGACCGCCGCGAGGCACGGGTGACCGGCGTCGTCGACGGCCGTCCCGAGCTCGCCGACGGGACCGTGGTGGATGCGACCAACGTGGTCTGGTGCACCGGCTTCCGCCAGGCCTTCGACTGGATCGACCTCCCGGTCGTGGGCGAGGACGGCTGGCCGCGTGAGTACCGCGGCGTCGTCGACTCCGAGCCCGGACTGTTCTTCTGCGGGCTGAGCTTCCAGTTCGCCATGAGCTCGATGGTCCTCCCCGGCATCGGCCGCGACAGCAACCACGTCGCCTCGCAGGTCGACCGTCGCATGCGTGAACGCCGGCCCGCGCCGGCCCCTTCCCGCCGCCAAGCCGCCTGACGCGGGGCGGCCGGGCGCCGTATCCTGCAGCGAGGAGTGCGCCATGAACGTCGTCGAGGAGCTGGTCCGGGCCCGTGAGGCCTACGACCGGCGCGAGTGGGTGGCGGCGTACGACGGCCTCTCGGACTCGGGCGAGCTCGCCGCCGAGGACTTCATGCGCCTGGCGACCGCGGCCTACCTGCTCGGCCGCCGCAACGACTGCGTGCAGGCCATGCAGCGCGCCTACCAGGAGCACGTCGACGCCGGCGAGGTCGGAGCCGCGGTTCGCTGCGCCTGCTCCCTGGCGATGGTCCTGCTCGACGGCGGCGAGGCGGCGGTGGCGGGCGGTTGGACGGCCCGGGCCCGCCGGCTCCTCGACGGCGTGGCCGCCGACGTCGTGGAGCGGGGCTACCTCCTCGTGCCGCAGATGTACCTCCACGTGTTCGCGGGTGAGTTCGACGACGCCCTGTCGCTCGCCGGCCGGGTCGAGGACTACGGACGGCGCTACCGCGACCCGGACCTGCTCGCGCAGGGAGGTCTCGTCCGCGGCCGGATGCTCCTCTTCTCCGGCGAGGTGCCGCAGGGCCTGGCGCTGCTCGACGAGGCGATGGTGTCCGTGGCCGCCGGCGAGGTCTCACCGATCGTCGCCGGGCACCTCTACTGCGCGATGATCGAGGGCTGCCAGACCGTCGCCGACCTCGCCCGTGCGGCGGAGTGGACCACCAACCTCACGAACTGGTGCCGCGGCCAGCCGGACCTGGTCCCGTTCACCGGCCAGTGCTCGGTGCACCGCGGCCAGATCATGAGGATCCACGCCGCCTTCGCCGAGGCGCTCGAGGAGTTCGACCGCGCGGTGGCCCGCTACGCCGCCGCCGGGTCGGCCCCGGCGGCGGGCCTCGCCTGGGCCGAGCGCGGCGAAGTGCTGCGGGTCTGCGGGGAGTACGACGCCGCCGAGGACGCCTTCGCGCAGGCACTCGCCTACGGCCACGACCCGCAGCCCCTGCTGGCCCGGCTGTGGCTCGACCGCGGCCGGACCGATGCGGCCGCGGCGGCGATACGCCGGATCCTCGCGGAACCGGCCGACGCGGTGACCCGGGTCCAGCACCTGCCGGTCGCCACGGAGGTCCTGCTCGCCGACGGGGCCGCGGAGGAGGCCGCCGCTGCCGCCCGCGAGCTGGGTGAGGCGGCCGATCGGTTCGGCGTTCCCGCGCTGCTGGCCCGGGCCGCCCACGCCGAGGGCGCGGTCGCGCTCGCCTGCGGCGAGGCGGCTCGGGCGGTGCCACTCCTGCGCCGTGCTGCCCGGCAGTGGGCGCGGCTCGACGCTCCCTACGAGAGCGCGCGCAGCCGCGTGCTCGTCGGACGCGCGCTGCGAGAGCTCGGCGACGAGGACTCCGCGGTCGGTGAGATCAGCGCCGCCTGCCACGTGTTCGACACCGTGGGCGCACGGCCCGACGCTCGCACCGCCCGGTCGCTGCTGCACCCCTCGCTGCCGAGCGGGCTCACCAGCCGCGAGGTCGAGGTGCTGCGGCTGGTCGCGAGCGGGCGGAGCAACCCGGAGATCGCCGCTGACCTGGTGCTCAGCGAGAAGACGGTGGCCCGGCACCTGAGCAACATCTTCACCAAGCTCGACGTACGCTCACGCACCGCAGCCGCGGCCTACGCCTTCGAGCACCACCTGACCTGAACCGGCTCAGCGCACCCGCACGACATTGGTCTTCGCGACCTTGTCGTGCAGCGCCTGCTTCTTGTCGTCCCACAGCGGCCACAGCACGTCGAGCAGCGGGTAGAGGCCGAGCACGTTGCCGAGGACCGGCACCCAGCTCAGCGCGGCGTACCAGTTCTGCCCCGCCCAGCGCAGCAGCACCGTGCCCCACGACAGCGGTCCGGGCAGCTCGCGCAGCCGCACCCGCAGGCCGACCACGAGCTTGCCGGGCGTGGCGGCCTTCCACTTCAAGAAGCCGACGTTGTAGACGAAGTTCACCGCCAGCGCGACGAGGGTGAACAGCAAGAAGGGCACGAACAGCTCGGCGAGCAGGTCGGCCTGGTCCGGCAGCGCCGTCCCGTTCTCCGCGGCGGTGATCGACTCGTCGACCAGGTCGGCGTAGGCGCTGACGATCTCGCGCAGCCACGGGAACCCGGCGATCACCACGAGCGGGGTGAGGATCAGCAGGTCGATCAGGTAGGCCCCGACGCGCTGCCACCAGCCGGCCAGCGCCTGGCCGTCCGGAGTGGTCGCGGCCCGCGCCGTGTTCGCGGCGGAGTACGGCGCCATCGGGGCGTAGCCCGTCCCCGGGGCGGGCGCCGCCGGCGTCACGTGCTCGGTCCACTGCCGTCCGTCCCAGTAACGCTGCCCGCGCGGCTGCGGGCTGCTGGGGTCCGGGTCGGGGTACCACCCCGCGGGGATCTGCGTCATGGCGTCATCCTCCCAAACCGGCATCGAGGCGTCCGACCCCCGCACCGCGTCGGCGTGCCGGGCCGTTCGGCACTGGCCGGACCGTCCGGGGCGCCGGACGCTGGCAGCGTGAGGACGAAGACCAGGCATGGTGCGCCTTCCACGCCCTCGACGCGTCACGGCGCCGCTGGTGAACCGGTCGGTCGCAGGGTCTACGTCGACAACCTCAAGGTCCTGCTGATCGCCGCCATCATCGGCGGCCACGCGATCGCCGGGTACTCCGAGTTCGAGTTCTGGTCGTACTCGGAGATGAAGGAGGTCGAGCTCTCGCCCGTGACCTCCGGACTCCTGATGTGGCTCGTCGGGCCGCTCGTCCTCGTCCTGATCCCGCTGCTCTTCCTCGTCGCCGGCCTGCTGACACCGCGGTCGCTGGAGCGGCACGGCCCCGGCGCCTACGCCCGCAGTCGCTTGCTGCGCCTCGGCGTCCCGTTCGCGGTCTACGTGCTTCTGATCCAGCCTCTGGTGATGTACCCCGTGCACCCGACGGGCGAGGCACCCGGTTCCTACTGGGACGAGTTCGTCGGCGCCGGCGACCAGACCCTCGACACCGGTCCGCTGTGGTTCGTGGGCACCCTGCTGGTCTTCTCCCTGGGATACGCGGCCTGGTCCGGGATCACCGGACACTGGGCGGCGCATCGCCGGGCGCGGCCTCTCGACGTACGACGCCTGCTGCTGCTGGTCGCCCCGGTGGCCGCGGCGACGTACCTCGTCCGCGTCGCGGTGCCCTTCGGCGAGGGGAACAAGGGCGTCAGCCTGAACGTCTGGGAGTGGCCCGCCTGCCTGACCCTCTTCGTCCTGGGGATCGTGACAGCCGACCGCGGCTGGCTCGACGAGGTGCCCGGCGGGGTATGGCGAGGCGCCCGGGCCGTGGCACTCGCCGGGATCGTCGGCATGGTCGCGTTCGTCGGGGCCGCCGTGGCGCTCGGCACCGACGAGGACCAGTGGTGGGGCGGCAGCTGGCACTGGACGTCGCTCGGCTGGTCGACCTTCGAGGTCGTGATCGCCATCTTCGGCGCGATCTGGGTGCTCGGATCCGCCCAGCGCCACCTCGACCGGCCCGTGCGAGGGGTCGGTCCAGCGGTCTCGCGCAGCGCCTACGGCGCGTTCATGGTGCAGACGCCCGTCCTGATCGGCCTGGCGTTCGTGCTGCGCGAGATCTCGCTGCCGGCCGAGGTCAAGGCGCTCACGCTGGCCGTGGCCGGCGTCGTGGTGTCCTTCGGCCTGGCCCGGCTGCTCCTCGAGCGGGTCCCCGGCATGCACAAGGTGCTGTAGAAAGCAGTTCGTGGAGGATCCCCGGCACCAGGTGCCGACGATCCTCCACGAACCTGGGCTGTCGTGGCCCGGGACTAAGGTCGGACCGCCCCGACCCAGACGAGGAAGGAACCCCGGGTGAGCGACGACCTCCGGCAGCTGGCCGACGACTACT
>JBQCEF010000543.1:0-3000 GCA_051960495.1 Nocardioides sp.
AAGATGCTCGAGGCGCACTACGCGACCGCCGACGACATCGACCTGGCCATGAAGCAGGGCTGTGCGCTCCCGATGGGCCCGTTCGAGCTGCTCGACGTGGTCGGCAACGACGTCTCGCTGGCGATCCAGCGCGAGCTCTACCTCGAGTTCCGCGAGCCCGGCTTCGCGCCGGCGCCGCTGCTCGAGCACCTCGTCACCGCGGGCTACCTCGGCCGCAAGACGAAGAAGGGCTTCCGCGACTACAGCACGCGCTGACCCGCGGGGATCCTCCTCCGCGCCGGTGGGGGACAATCGGGCGCGTGGACGAGCGGGTGGAGCGTTACGGCGGCGAGGAGTACGTCGTACGCCGGCTGACCGGATCCGCCGCCCGTCGCGCCTACACGTGTCCGGGCTGCCACCGGCCGATTCCGCCCGCCACGCCGCACGTCGTGGCCTGGCCGGTCCTGCCGTCGACGTTCGCGCGCGACGCCGAGGGGGTCGACGAGCGCCGGCACTGGCACACCGGCTGCTGGGCGGCCCGCGACCGGCGGCGCTGAGGAGTTCGGAAGCCGGTCTTCCCCCCGACCGATGACGATCCGGGCCACCGCTCGTCAGTACGGTCATGACGACGACGACAGCGTGGAGAGACCAGATGACCGGCGCGAACGACGAGGAGGCGGCCTGGCTGGAACGCGCCTTCGAGGAGCACCGCCGCGAGCTGCACGTGCACTGCTACCGCCTCGCCGGCAACGTGCCCGACGCGGACGACCTGGTGCAGGAGACGTACCTGCGCGCGTGGAGCTCGCGCAGCCGTTTCGAGGGGCGGGCCAGCGCACGGACGTGGCTCTACCGGATCGCCACGAACGTGTTCCTCGACAGCCGCAAGGCCGCCAGCCGTCGCTCGGTCCCGTCGGGTGACCCGTTCGAGTGGTCCACCGAGCTCGGTCCCTATCCCGACGCCCTGCTGGCCGAGGACCCGCAGGCGGGGTCGGAGGCGCGGGAGATGGTCGAGCTGGCCCTGATCGCGGCGTTGATGTACCTGCCTGCACGCCAGCGCGCGGTGTTCGTGCTGCGTGACGTCTCCGGCTGGACGCCCGCGGAGATCGCCGGCGCACTCGACGTCCCGGTGACGGCCGTCAACAGCCTGCTGCAGCGGGCCCGTGGCACCGTGCGCCGGTTGACCCCGGCGGAGCCGCAGGCCTGGCGCCGCCCGCCGCTGACCAGCGACGACCTCGAGACCCTGCGCCGCTACGCCGCCGCCGAAGGGCCGGAAGCGGTCCGCGCGCTGCTCGCCGACGACGTGCGCATCACGATGCCTCCCGGGCCCCCGGTCGTGGGGATCGACGCCGCCGCCGAGATGCTGGGCCGCCCGCTCGACTGGCGCAGCTTCCCCACCTCGGCCAACGGGCGCCCGGCCCTGGTCAACTACCTCCGACGGCCCGGAAGCCCGCACTACGAGGCGCTCGTGGTCGACGTTCTGCGGATCGAGCATGGGAAGATCGCGGAGAGCAACGCGTTCGTGGGGGCGCACCACGTGGCGGCGTTCGGCATGCCGGCGACGCTCGAGCCGTGACCGCCGGCACCGACTCGCGCGGACGTCATACGAATGGTGGCCTATAGGCCCCCAGACGTATGACGTCGCACGGTTCCGCATGGGGGAGCCCGTCCGGGTCATGCCGGCCCGCCCGGCCGGGCCCTACCGTCGGCTGGGGGCCATCAGGGTCAGGAGGGTTCATGTCGGGTATCGAGATCAAGGGCTTCGGGTCGCCGGAGGAGAAGCGGCCGTTCGTGGACAAGGGCGAGGGCCTCGTCGTCACGCTCGGCGGCAAGACCGTCATCAAGGGCACCTTCCAGCCCGGCTGGCACTGGGCGGAGCACGTCGGGCCGATCGCCGGCACCGCGTCGTGCCAGTCACCGCACCTGCTCTACGTGCTGTCCGGGCGGATGAAGATCCGGATGGACGACGGGACCGAGGCCGAGATCGGGCCGGACGAGACCGTGCAGATCGACCCGGGTCACGACGCCTGGGTGGTCGGCGAGGCGCCGTGCGTGTCCGTCGACTTCGGCGTCATGTCGTCCTACGCCCAGCACCGGGACTGAGCCGGGGGACCCGCCCGCCCCGGCACCGGAGCCGGGGCGGGACAATGGGTCCATGAGCGCGATCCGAGCCAACTCCGTGCTGCCCGCGCGCCGTGAGGCGATCACCCTGACGACCGCGGACGGGCTCTCCCTCGTGGGCGAGCTCGCGCTGCCCGAGCAGGGCGAGCCGGTGGCGACGATCGTGTGCCTGCACCCGCTGCCGACGCACGGCGGGATGATGGACAGCCACATCTTCCGCAAGGCGGCGTTCCGCCTGCCCGCGCTCGCCGGCGTGGCCGTGCTGCGGTTCAACACGCGCGGCACCGCCAGCATCCAGGGCACCTCCGAGGGCGCCTTCGACAGCGGCGAGGGGGAGCGGTACGACGTCGCCGCGGCCATCGAGTACGCCGAGTTCCACGACCTGCCGAACATCTGGGTCGTCGGCTGGTCGTTCGGCACCGACCTCACGCTCATGCACGCCAACGACCCGGCGGTGCGCGGGGCCATCCTGCTCTCGCCCCCGCTGCGGTTCAGCGACGAGGAGCACCTGCGGGCGTGGGCCGAGTCGGGCAAGCCGCTGACCGCGCTCGTTCCCGAGCACGACGACTACCTGCAGCCTCCAGAGGCCGAGGAGCGGTTCGCGATCGTGCCGCAGGCCGAGGTCGTCGGGGTGGACGGCGCCAAGCACCTCTGGGTCGGCGACGCCGAGAAGGTGCTCGACGAGGTCGTCGCCCGGGTCGCCCCGGAGGTCGTCGTACCCCTCCCACGCGAGTGGGACGGTCCGATGGAGACCGCGGACACCAGCGCCTACGCCGACCGCACCACGGCCGTGTTCAAGGACGTGACGCGCCCGGAGTAGCTACCGGGCCTCTTGGCGCGGCACCACGATCTCGCGGACCAGCAGCAGCACCGCGGCTGCGGTCGGGATCGCCAGCAGCGCGC